>CAYGNS010000305.1:0-4027 GCA_964351295.1 uncultured Gammaproteobacteria bacterium | reverse complement strand
CTTCATAAATACCCGATATGAGGATTGGCGCGGGCTCTGCTTGCGGCAAAAACACTCCATCGTTGCATAGCTTATTTAACCAGTCGACTGCGCGCGATAAGCCACATTGCCGCAATACCACATCTAAGGATCCAAGCTCCTGTATGCACCGCTCAAAGCGCTTTGCTAATTGATACTGTTGTGAGTCAAGCTCTTCACCCGCATAGCCACTGCTCCATTGCCAAGCGTCTAGCCAATCGCGAAAATGCGTTGCCCAAACGGAGGGCGCCAGCAGCAAGGTCGGCTTGTCGTTGAGCACCTGCACGACCTCTGCGCGCTTTGCCAACAGCGCGTTCAGAGCTTGGCAGCAACGCTTGCAATCGGCCAACGCCGCTGGCGACGACTTCTCTATTTGAGCAAGAAACGGTACAAGCAGATCACCCAATTCAGCCATTCGAACGGTATGTATGCGTCGGTCTGCCATCCATGCAAGCAACATCGTCGTAGCCGTTGAGTGGCGTTGCGCGAAACAGCCATGCTGACTGTTGAGTAGCAAAGCGAACTCCCGCGAAGGCATCGACGGTTTTAATAGCTCAATGCACCGCAGAGCCGTGCCTATCGCAGACCAATTGCTTAAAGGTTTGCCGAGAGAAATACGATAAGCACCATGTTGTTGCTGAGCTTGTAGCGGCGTTAAGCTGGGATAAAAAGCCGTACGCGCTGCCTCAGTTACCTGCGCTAAGCGATGCTGTAAGTCGGGCACCACAATCGCCAATTTGGCCTGGGGCTGTGAGTGCAATAGTTCGCGAGCCTCGATGAGTACCGCTTTGAGTTCGTGGTCATCACTTGAGTAGCACGTAATGCCACGCTTCTGAAACTCATCTAAATTAGGGGGAGGCGCATCAGTACCGTTCGCGTGCTTGATCTGGGCAGCCCGCGCTGTGTGCCGATGCACTACCGTTACACCACCGTGTTCTAATTTTTCGAGTAACTTACGCTGCGCGCTCGTTTGTAGATCGAACGCATACAAGGAGATTTCCGCATAAGGTGAAAATAGATCGTCACAAGCGCAAAGCATGGCCGTAGCGCCTGCAGAATCGAGCATGCTCAGTTCATCACACACACCAATGTAGTCGCGTTGCCATGCTAAAAATTGGCTTAAATCCAGATTCGCAAAGTCGGTAAAATCACGTTCGCTGAGTTGCCAATCGAGACAAGTTTGCCGCGCCGCTTGGGCCGCCTTGGCCGTTTGCATTACATTGAGCAACCGCAACTCATCCTCTTGTCGCTTAGCAGCATTTAACACTCGCTCCCACAACACTAAACTTTGCGGAGCTGTTAACAAACTTACCTTGGCAAGCGAAGCGTGTTTAGTTTGATTGAGAACCCACAGCTCTTGTACAAAGTCAGACCAAGTAATAATGACGGGAGGTAGCCAAGCCGCACGACCCGCTTCAAGCTGCGCGACGTGATGTTCCTCAAGTAAGATATTGGCGAGGCTGCGAGTAGGTACGAGCAGTGCGCTCTGAGCTTGCAGTACGTGAGACTCGAGAGGCCGAGGTTTTGATGATGTAGGCATCGTGCAAGTTTAACAGCTCAAAAAGACACTCCGAGCGAGAAATCTGCTCATGTACACAAAAAAAGGGAATCCGCAGATTAAACCCGAAAAGAGAATCCGCAGATTTCGCAGATGCACGCAGATTAAAAATCGAATAGCGGGGAGCCGAGATATCACTTAGCAGCTCATTAACTCCACAGAACTCACCTGTTCTAAAAATAATCTGTGCAAATCGGCGTTAATCTGCGTATCGTCATGCAGGTGCTACCACTATCCACCATAAAAAAAAGCGGCTCATCGCCGCTTTTTTTTAACTGGGAAGCATGCTTCCCTAGCACCGTTCTACGCTTTAATTCAGCCCCGCCATATAAGCGGAGAGCTCTTTAATTTGCTGCTCTGACAAACCAAAAGCGATGTCGTACATGATGCCGTTGTAACCAACACGTTCGCCCTTTTTATATGCAAGCAACTGTTGCTCTAAATACTCTTTATGCTGGGCAGAAACCCGTGGGTAATTCTTAGGGATGCCATGTCCACTGGGGCCATGACAACTCATGCAGGCCGAAATGCCCCGTTCTTGATATCCACCACGATAAATTTTCTCGCCGGCTTCAGCCAGTTTCAAATCTTCTTCGCTTAGAGTGGAACTCACTTGCGCTGGCAACGAAGCATAGTACGCGTCTAGATCGTCCATATCTTCCTGACTCAAGTTGATCGACTGACCCAGCATAATGGCATTCTTGCGAATACCCGCTTTAAAATCAGCTAGCTGCGCACTGATGTAACCAGGCACCTGACCCGCCAAGTTAGGATTGAGCGGAATTGCACTAATACCTTGAGCACCATGGCAAGCCGCACAAGTTGCCGACTTAGCCTTGCCGGCTTCGGCATCGCCCATGGCAAACAAAGGTGAAGCAACCAATGGGGCGCAAAGGATGCTGGATACAAGGAGCAGTTTTTTAAGCATTAGAGCCTCCACTTAGAGCTCAATAAATAGGCATAAATTTTGTGGCGTTTTATAGCACGTCAGCGACATTGTCACAAGTAAAGTCACACCCTTCAAGCGCATGCCAGTACGCGCATTAGTGCACAAGAAGCCGCTTCTAAGTGCGCTTACTTGGTACAATAGTATCAGTTATTCATCCAAGCGATGCTCACATGTCTGAATCCGATAATTTGCCTAGCATACTGATGCACCCAGAATTTATTCTAGGGGCGGCAAAGCCAGCTCAGTTCCCCAAAGATGCCGTCAAAGAAGTAGCGTTTGCTGGCCGTTCTAACGTGGGCAAATCAAGCGCTATTAATGCCTTGACCAACCGCAAAAAACTGGCCCGCACAAGCAAGATTCCAGGACGCACTCAGCAAATTAATTTCTTCTCCTTGAGCGAGTCAGCGCGCTTAGTTGACCTACCCGGCTATGGCTTTGCGCAAGTACCACTCGCGGTTAAAAAAAGTTGGGAGCAAACTATTCACGACTATTTGGCAAACCGCGACAATCTAGTGGTGCTCGTACTGCTCATGGATATCCGTCACCCCATGACTGATCTCGATGTGCAAATGCTTAATTGGGCGTTTGATTCAAGCTTACCCACGCAGATCTTGCTAACCAAGGCCGACAAACTCAGCACCAATAAGGCGCGCTCGGCGCAGTTGGGCGTTGAGCGAGAACTTCAAGAAAAATACGCAGGCGCTGACGATATTTTCGCAGTTGAGCTGTTTTCGTCATTAAACGGTATGGGCGTACGAGAACTGCGCAAACAAATGAGTGAGTGGTTGGCTTAATTCTCAAATACGATTTGCCATCGCCCGTCGGCGGTTCGTTGCCAATACTGTACTTTATTGCTCATGTCTGCATGGTTATTGCTTAGATACGCCTGCTTGAAATAAGCAATCACCATGTCGGTCTCGCCTGGATACTCAAACAAGCCCTCCAACTCTACTTGCACCTGCACAAACGTTTTGGTTCGATTGGCTTGTTTTTTGCGCTCAGCCCATTGCGCAAATCCTCCGGATCCAATGTGTAGTCCAACTTCAGCATAAAAATCTAAGTACTTAGCCATATCAAGACTCTCCCAAGCCTTGCGCCATGCCTCAATCGAAGCACGCAGCTCAGCTTGTCTCACATTCAGCGCTTGCGGTTGTACCCAATTCACACGCTCGGCCAACACCACAGGAGTTTGCTCGCCAACATCAATAAATTGCTGGATGTGTTCAAAGTCGTCATTGCTCAACACAAAACAACCCTCACTTGCCCAAGGTGCACGCGCGTAGGTATTAGAGGGTGTGCCGTGCAGCCAGATACCATACCCCGTGCGCCGTTTAGCTTTATCCAGATAATTAGGGTAATCAACTGGAAACGCGCCGCTGCCATACAAATCGGGTAACGTGTCAGGGTGAATCCAGCGCGTAACCCGATATACCCCAATGGGAGTTTTATTGTCGCCTTCCAAGCGTTTGCCATAGCCTTGCGAGCCTACGGTTAAATAATAG
>CAYGNS010000304.1:0-4044 GCA_964351295.1 uncultured Gammaproteobacteria bacterium | reverse complement strand
GATACTCGATGCTGGCGCGCATGCTACGGTCGCGAGCGATCCCGCTCACTTAGAGGCCGTGGCCAGCAAGATACGCGCAGCCTTTTAATCAGGCTAAGTTTCCCGCCCGCTTAGATCACGTTTCGATTTGAAAAATGCCTGTAGCAAAACCTGGGACTCCGTTTCACCCGGTCCAAAGCTCACCGCGCAGCGATGATTGAGATTGGGATTATCTAGAAGGTTAAAAACAGAGCCTGCGGCACCAGCTCGCCGTTCAGCAGCGGCGATCACGACCCGATCAACGCGCGCATGCACTAGCGCGCCCGCGCACATCGAACAGGGCTCTAGCGTTACGTAGAGCGTTGTGTGTGGTAATCGATAGTTGTGACGTGCGTGAGCCGCTGCACGTAGCGCGATAATTTCCGCGTGAGCCGTTGGGTCGTGGTGTGCAATGGGTTGATTAAAGCCCTCTGCAAGCAGCTCATTGGTGAGCGTATCAACGAGCACAGCCCCTACTGGTACTTCGCCAATGGCCTGCGCTTGCGCCGCCAAGGTTAATGCGTGCCCCATCCAGTGCCGATCGACTACTTGTTGATCTTCCTGGCGGTGGCCTTTAGTCATAAACTCACCGCTTTTTTGTCCATATTGGCCCGCTCAAGCATGCGTGCCGCGATTTCTTCAATCGACAGTACGGTCGTGTCGATATACGGAATACGATACTGGCGATAGAGCGTTTCGGCCTGCCTAACCTCATCAACACAGGTGCGTAAACTCGCATAGTCACTGTTCGGCTTTCGCTCATTACGAATTTCAGCTAGGCGGGCCGGCCGAATTGTTAAGCCAAATAATTTTTTTTGAAATTCGGCAATCGCGGCTGGTAAACGATTGCTCTCGAGGTCATCGGGAATAAGCGGATAGTTCGCCGCTTTAATACCGTATTGCATACCTAAGTAAATACTAGAGGGCGTTTTACCCGTACGCGAAACACCGATGAGTATGATGTCGGCATCTTTATAGCGATGCAGATGCATTCCGTCATCGTTCGCCAGGGCAAAGTGCACTGCGTTAATGCGTTGCATATAGCCCTGATCCACGGCTCGACTGTTTTCCTCAAAAATGGCTGGATGCCCAACATTGTGCGCCGACGTTACACCGAGCTCTTGTTCGAGCGGCGCAAGAAAGGTGGAAAAAATGTCGATATAAAAGCAATTGCTCGCACAAATGATCTCGCTCACTTGAGCGTTAACAATGGTGTCGATAACGATCGGTCTATACGAATCCTGCACCGAGGCTTTTTCAATCTCTTCGGCCACTTTGCGAGCCTTTTCAATGGAGTCAACAAACCGTCTTGTGACACTCTCAAATTGAATTTGCGGAAATTGCACGAGTAAACTTTTACCCAAACTCTCGGCAGTACGGCCCGTACTGTCGGATAAGAAGTAAACTCGTCGTTTGCGGTGTGCGATGTGGGTTTGCATATTGTTATGTAGGTTGAGTGCGGCCACCATTGCCGCGTTCAATAAATTGCCAACTAAGCGGGTGATGATAACTTGTTATCCCCTTTTAGCATGATAAACTTCGCGTCACTTTGACTTTTACGGTTTGCCTTTCGTGACCAGATATATCATAGCTCTTGATCAGCTCACCATAAATGATGTTGAATCCGTTGGTGGCAAAAATGCCTCACTCGGCGAAATGCTCGCTAATTTGAGTAATCTTGGCGTGTCCGTACCCAACGGTTTTGCCACAACGGCTGAAGCCTACCGCGAATTCTTAGCGACGGATGGCTTGAATAAGCGAATTAATGATCGATTAAATGCACTCGATGTTAACGATATTGATGCGCTAACCGCCGCGGGCGCTGACATCCGCCGCTGGGTAACCGAAACGCCTTTTCAGCCAGCATTTGATCAAGCCTTAGAGGCCGCCTTTGTGGCCATGCAAGATGGTAATAGCAATTTAAAAGTTGCAGTTCGTTCGTCAGCGACCGCCGAAGATTTACCCGATGCGTCGTTTGCAGGTCAACAAGAAACTTTTCTCAATATTGAGGGCGTCGCATCTGTTAAACAGGCGGTACACGAAGTGTTTGCCTCGCTCTTCAATGATCGCGCCATCTCCTACCGCGTTCACCAAGGCTATGCGCACGAGAATGTCGCGTTGTCGGCGGGTATTCAGCGCATGGTGCGCAGCGAGACTGGTGCAGCCGGGGTAATGTTTACGCTGGATACCGAATCAGGATTCGACGACGTAGTGTTTGTAACGTCGTCCTACGGCTTGGGCGAGACCGTGGTGCAAGGATCGGTTAATCCCGACGAATTTTATGTACACAAACCGACCCTGCGCGCGGGCAGACCTGCGGTTGTCAGACGCAATCTGGGCAGCAAGCTGATTAAAATGGTGTATTCGAATGACGCATCGGCTGGCCGCTCGGTCAACACCGTCGATGTGAGTCTAGCTGAACGGAGGCGTTTTTCGATTAACGATGCAGACGTGGAAGAGTTAGCGCGCCAAGCTTTGGTGATTGAGCAACATTACGGTCGGCCTATGGACATAGAATGGGCGAAAGATGGTGATGATCAAAAACTCTATATTGTGCAAGCTCGGCCCGAAACAGTCGCGAGCCAAGCGGATGCCAATATTAAAACCTCGTTCTTGCTCAAAAGCCGTGGCGACGTGATTGTAGAAGGTCGCTCGATTGGACAAAAGATTGCCAGCGGCGTCGTGCGCAAAGTGGCTTCAATCAGCGAAATGAATGTTGTACAAGACGGCGATATTTTAGTGACCGACATGACCGATCCCGACTGGGAGCCGGTGATGAAGCGTGCAGCTGCGATTGTTACGAATCGTGGCGGGCGCACCTGTCACGCCGCGATTATTGCGCGTGAATTGGGAATCGCCGCCATTGTTGGCTGTGGCGATGCTACCGAGAAACTAAGCTCTGGACGCGAAGTGACGGTATCCTGCGCTGAGGGCGATACGGGCTTTGTGTACGATGGACTGCTCGATTACGAGCAACAAACCACCGAAGTGAGCAAGATGCCCGATATTCCATTCAAGATTATGCAAAATGTGGGAAATCCCGATCGCGCTTTCACGTTTGCTCAACTTCCTCATGAGGGTATCGGCTTAGCGCGCCTAGAGTTCATTATTAATCGAATGATTGGCGTGCACCCTAAAGCCCTGATTGAATACGATCGTCAAAGCACGGATGTAAAGGCGATTATTGATGAATACTGTGCAGGTTACCCCTCGCCCACCGAATTCTTTGTACAAAAGCTAGCCGAAGGCATTGCTACCCTAGGGGCGGCGTTTAGCCCAAAGCGCGTGATCGTGCGTTTGTCTGATTTTAAATCGAACGAATACGCGCACATGGTGGGTGGGCACGATTATGAGCCTGATGAAGAAAACCCGATGTTGGGCTTTCGCGGTGCATCGCGTTATATCGCACCTGAGATGCGTGATTGTTTTGAACTGGAGTGCCGCGCAGTTAAGTACGTGCGCGACGTGATGGGACTCAATAACATTGAAATTATGATCCCGTTCGTGCGCACCACAGACGAGGCCGCTAAAGTGATCGAGTTACTCGCTGAAAACGGTCTTACGCGCGGCGAGAATGGCTTAAAGATTATTATGATGTGCGAACTACCAGCTAATGCCCTACTCGCTGAGGAATTTCTTGAATACTTCGACGGCTTCTCGATTGGTTCTAATGACATGACTCAGCTTACGCTGGGTCTTGACCGAGATTCGGGTATCGTTTCGCATCTATTTGACGAGCGTAATCCTGCGGTTTTGAAAATGATTTCAATGGCTATTAAAGCCTGCAACAAAGCCAATAAATATATCGGTATTTGTGGCCAAGGCCCATCCGACTATCCCGAGCTGGCAGAATGGCTATTTGCCCAAGGCATTGACTCCGTTTCGCTAAATCCAGACTCGGTAATCGAGACATGGGAGCGTCTCGCCAAACTTAAGATATAAGCTGATTCTCCAAGCTCAAGGCTGTAGATCAAGCTCAAGGCTGTAGATCAAGCTCAAGGCTGTAGATCAAGCTCAAGGCTGTAG
>CAYGNS010000303.1:0-4053 GCA_964351295.1 uncultured Gammaproteobacteria bacterium | reverse complement strand
TATCAGCATAGAGCTTGGCAACTTCTGACGCCACAGGGTTAGGTTGACTATCCACACTTACAATTTCACCAAACAAATTTTTAGCCCCGTAGGCACTCAGATCAGCCGCGCCGCCAAATACCGATACGACCGAATCACCCACAGCCATATCGAACGTTCCCCAAGCGGGGTCGTATAAAAGCGTATTGTGTTGATCACGCATGCTGCACTCAGCAAACGTAAAAATTAAATTACGTTGTTTACGTCGGGTTACTTTAAGTAGCGTGCCATCCACCACGATGCCACTTAAAAAGCGTAATACCACTCGCTCTCCGATAATAATGCCATGCTTTTCAAGTTCATCGATGGTGTATTCGCTTAAGTCGCGTTCAAAGTCAATCAAACGACCCACCGGTGTGCTAAAACCGTGTGGATGATGCGCAACCCCTTGGCCTGGAAGCTCAGCACCGTCAAATGCAAGTTGCGTTGGCCCTGTGGTTTTTATAAAAATGGGGTTATCCACTGCGTCCGTTAATATCTCGGTAAAGAGACCTGAAACGACCAATCCGGAATTAAGCTGGGCGGAATTCACGGTTGCGGCTTTAATCGCTGTACGTAACGACGGAGCACCGCCGCGGCTTACGCACATCTGCCGACCAAACTCCTCCAGCACTTGGGTCAGATGTCGGCAGTTTTGCGTAACGTACAAAACGGGTTGCTCGCGCGTAATGTCATAGGGTTGATTAATCGCATCCACCGTCAGTGGGCGCTTTTCGACCACTTCATCGTTTAGGCAGTTAGTACTCTCACCGAGTGAGGACAATAAGCCTGCACCAAAGATCGAATAGTCGTCGACGGTCCCCACCAACCCATACTCAACCGTCCACCAATGCAGGCGCGCAAGGAGCGCGGCTTCGGATAATTCCGTAACCGCCGCTTGTGTCTCAGCAACTTTGCGCTCGGCATCGGCTATCTGTTCAGGGCTTGCATCAGAGCGTTGCTTGATAACCGAAAGTCTGCGCACCGCCAAATAGGCATCCATGTCTTGCCGCGTGGCGATCGCCCGCATGCCAAGCTCGCCAAAGCGCTGCAAAAATTCTGCATAGTCAACATCCGCAATAAACGGCGCATGCCCTGCCGACTCATGCACGATGTCTGGGGCGGGCGTGTACAACATTTGCGCAAAACTACGCATATCCACGGCAATCGGTAATACTCGAAGCGCTTGGAATTCCATAAAAACCGCTGGTGGTAAAAAACCGTCAACCGTCACCGCGCGCCAGTCCATGGCCGACAAGGCATCATTAATTTCTTCGATGCGCGGAATATATTCCACGCTGATACCGGCCTTTTTGAGCCCTTTGGTATAAACAGGATGCGCCGAAACACTTAGATTGTGCGCCAAGCCTTTTAGCAAAAAGCGCCATACCGCTTGATCACGCGCGGTATAAATGGCGTAATTTTGTTCGGCCACAAAGGCGCGCAAGTGCGCGGGCAACTGCTGAGCTATTTCTTGTTGTGTTTGCATGCCGTTATGATAGTGAACTCGACATCGATAGTCATGTAGGTTGAGAATGTTTAAGGGCCGCTAGACCACAATTGGTACGCGATTATCCGACTTTATTTCTTCGATCACCATGTAAGTGTGGGTTTGCGCTACACCGGGAAAGCGCACCACGCGATCTAAAACCGCACGATAGTCCGCGCTGTCCTCAAAGCGCACTTTGATCAGATAGTCGTAGCCCCCCGCGACCATAAAACATTCTGCCACAATCGGTGCGCGTTCTACTTCGCGTTTAAAGTCTGTAAACACATCTTCGGTCGTGCGCTGTAACGACACCTGAATAAACGCCACAGTGCCATAGCCGAGCAAACTGGGGTCAAGCTCGGCGCGGTAGCCCTTGATGTACCCGTCTTCTTCCAAACGCTTAACGCGTGTCAAACACGGGCTCGGACTTAAGTGCACGGTTTCGGCCAGATCTACGTTCGAAATCCGTCCATCATTTTGTAACACTCTGAGAATTTGTCGGTCGACCTTGTCGAGTGATTTTCGCAGTTTAGCCATACTTATCAAACATTCTGATTAAAATTACTTTAGCCAACTAATATGCCGTAAATAATCTATAAATGAAAACTAATACTAAAGGATTGTCGCAATAATAAGCATATTATCAGCGCGTTTATCGAACGCTCAAAACCCTAACATCTTCCTCAAAGGAAGCTTAATTAAGGAGAATTCTAATGCTGGCTGAACTGCGATCAGACATTGCCGCCCGTAAACATTGCGACGAACATGACTTTGTTGCGAACATGATTGCGAGTCCCGCGTTGCCCGCGCAGCAACGGCAAGCCGCCATTGATCATGCCAAAAGTTTGGTAGCCGAATGTCGTGCTGATACCGGCAAGCAGAGCTTATTGGATTCATTCCTGTTGGAGTTTGGCTTATCCAATAAAGAAGGCGTGGCATTAATGTGCTTAGCCGAAGCGTTGTTGCGTGTGCCCGACAGCACCAATATGGACCGACTCATTGCCGAAAAAATCAGTGGTGGCGATTGGTATGGTCATGCTGGGCACTCCAATTCCGCGTTTGTAAACGCTGCTACCTGGGGCATGATTCTCACCGGCAAGATGGTGCAGCTAGACCCCGAAATAACCGAGCGACCGGCCCGCTGGGTTAAGGAGCTCACCTCCACTTTGAGCGAGCCCATTGTGCGCGCAGCCGTCATGCAGGCCATGCGCATTATGGGAGGTCAGTATGTGTTGGGCCGAACAATAGAGGAAGGCTTTAAGCACGCAAGCAAGATTCGTCGTAACCAACCCAAAGCGCGAGTGCGTTACTCCTACGACATGCTGGGCGAAGCCGCGCGCACCAATAAAGATGCAGAGCGCTATTTTAAAGCTTATATGGATGCACTAGAGCAGATTGGTAAGCACAGTGCACAAACTAGAATTTCGAACTCGGTGGCCGACGCCGATGGTATCTCGGTAAAGCTTTCGGCACTGCACCCACGCTACGAAGTGGCGCAAAAAGAGTCGGTCAACGAACATCTGTACCGCAAAATCAAGCACCTCTGCTCGATGGCCAAAGCACATAATATTGGTCTGAACATCGATGCCGAAGAAGCGGCTCGCTTAGAGATGTCGCTGGATATTTTCGAACGCTTAGCCAGCGAGCCCGACTTACGCGGGTGGGATGGGCTCGGATTTGTGCTGCAGGCGTATCAAAAGCGTGCGCCGAGTGTTGCGCGCTGGCTAATGGCCGTGGCCAAACAATATGACCGTAAACTGATGGTGCGCTTGGTAAAAGGCGCCTATTGGGATGCCGAAATCAAACATGCTCAAGAGCAAGGGCTAACAGACTATCCCGTATTCACGATCAAGGCGCACACGGATGCCAGCTATATGGCGTGCGCGAAAATTTTGCTATCAGACGCAAACTACATTTATCCACAATTTGCCACGCATAACGCGCAAACCGTTACGGCTTTGCTGCAACTCGCCGAATTAATGCACTATGAGGAGTTTGAGTTTCAGCGTCTGCATGGCATGGGCGAACTGCTGTACCACCATTTACTGCTACAAGCTGAGCATGCTAACAAAGCGGTACGTATCTATGCGCCAATCGGCAAACATGAAGACCTCCTACCCTATCTCGTCAGGCGTTTGCTAGAAAATGGCGCCAACAGCTCATTCGTGAATCGCTTTTTAGACGACAACACGCCTCTGGACGAACTGGTAAAAGATGTGATTGAAGATATACGGCGACGCCCGACTTATCGACATCCGCGAATCCCTATGCCGTCTGAGCTGTACCAAGGTGAAATACGGCCACGCATTAACTCCAAAGGATACGATCTTGACGATGAAGCCGAGTTAAATGTGTTTTTCAGTGCCATCGAACAACAGCGCAACAAAGGCTTGCAAGGCAAGACATTGGTAGGGGGAAGTCCGCAACCGGGTCATAAAGAGCCCATCACCAACCCGAGTGATACGCAAGATATAGCCGGCGAAGTAACGTTTGCATCGACTGAAGCCATTGAAGAAGCGCTGCAAGCGGCGCACGGCTACCACACA
>CAYGNS010000302.1:0-4055 GCA_964351295.1 uncultured Gammaproteobacteria bacterium | reverse complement strand
GATTACTGGAAAGATCCTTATACCAAAGTGAAATATCAACAAGAACGTATCGACTTAGCAGCAGCGTTTCAGATGGCGGCTCAACTTGGCTACAACGAAGCCGTAGCAAACCATTTTTCGTTGATGGTAGGGACTCAAGGAAAGCATTTTCTGATTAACCCCAATCAACGACATTTTTCTCTCATTCGGGCGAGCGACATTATGCTGTTAGACGCGAACGATCCGAGCGAAATGGATAAGCCAAATGCGCCAGACCGAACCGCGTGGGGTTTACATGGAGGTGTGCATCGACATGTTGAACACGCCCGCTGTGTGATGCATGTGCACAGCACTTATGCCACGGTATTAGCCAGTTTAAGAGACGCCAAACTCCCTCCTGTAGATCAGAACAGCGCTGCCTTTTATGAACGCCATAGCGTCGATCAATCTTACGGCGGCTTGGCCTTAGAGTCTGAAGGCGAGCGCTGCGCGCGCTTACTAGGCGACCCAAAAATAAAAGTACTCGTCATGGGCAATCATGGCGTACTCGTGCTTGGGGATTCAGTCGCCGACGCGTTTAATCGTTTGTATTATTTTGAACGCGCTGCAAAAAATTACATACTTGCTCTGCAAACAGGTCTTGAACTAAATATCTTGAGCGATGAAATTGCACGCAAAACCGCCGAGCAACTCGAAGGATACGGTGACGAACAAGATCGTCATTTTAACGACATCAAAACGATGCTAGATCGCCAAGGGTCAGATTATGCCAGTTAAGCTCGTACTTAAACGCTCGGACTAGATCACGGAGCGGAGCCCAAATAAGTAAGAAGATCTGAAGTTTATTACCTAATCGCAAGAAATGGTTGGGCAGTCTGTGGCTAGATCTCGATGTTCAGAAATCTCATCGACGTCTTGTTGCGACTGTCTATATTCCGGCGAAGGATTCAGCCTAACAGCGCATTGTACGGACCGTTTTGCACCCGCGCAGCAATGTTTTGCTGCAAGGCTATACGCTTCTTCACCGGGCCATTGTTTTAGTGCAGCCGAATAGTGAGGAATCGCAGACATGGCTTGCCCTGACGCATTCACGAATGCGGCGGACGCGAGGAACGCTCGCTTTACATCGGCCTGCCACGGAAATGAGCCAACTGGCCTGGGTATCAAAGCCCAGTTATCACTGCGAGCCCAAGTGTAAGCAAATGTTTTTAAACTGAGTCTGTGACTTTTGCATTCGCAAGATTTAATCGATTATTAACAGGTTGCGCTCCCACGCAATCGCATGGGAACGTAATACAGCAGGCAAGTAAGCTGAGGGCTTAACCCTTTGAAAACTCAGATAGGTTCGCCCAGGTGCCATGAAATCCGAGCGGAATTCTTTGTGGGATTATCACTTCGGCGACAGGTTTGTCTGACAGGTTTTGCGCGTCTAAAATGAGCGCTCGTGACCCGCCAGTTTCCGCGTCGGTCACAAAACTGATGACATACCCATCATCTTCTGATTGGGCATTAAACCGAGGAGCAAACGCTGGCTCAGAGCCATAATGAGCGTCACCGAATGAATGACGCACATAATTGCCCTTGTCTAAATCATATTTGAGAATGCCATCAAAAACTTGAGTCTGCGTGTCTGGAATAGACGCGTGGTAAGAAAACTGTGTCTTGTGTCCTACCCTATCAAGATTTACGGTCGGAAATTCATTTACGGCATCGTCGATTTGTTCTTCCTTGGTGGCACCCGTTTTCATATTCATGGTCCACTTAGTAACAACGGCTCGCAGTGCTAGCACATCTACCATGGGCGCATAGGGACCAAACTGCGTAGGCATTTCGCGGCCGTTATCAATCATTTTACAGCAGTACATTACGATATTGTCGCCCTCTTCCCACGCGTTAATCACGTGATAGATATAGCATCCAGGAAACTCGAACCATTTGATTTGCTCGCCTTTCCCATGCCGAGGAATCACCCCAAAGCGAGTGGGCAATGATTCATCGTTATGAATTGACCACACCCTATGCCGCAGACCCTGCTCTGTAAATACAATGGGTAAATCCATCAAGATGGAATAGTTCTCAGTGATTGCCATATCGTGCGGCAGTCTGGGCCCAGGCATTTCAATCTGTGTAAAGTGTGAAACTTGGTTATTAGCGTCTACCACGCCGTAACTGTATAAGGGCTCATACAGCGCGTAATCAAAAAAAATGAACTCGCCTGTGCCTACATCAACCTTAGAGTGCGCCGAAACATTTTTCGGCAAGGTGCCGCCAAAATCTTCGGAACGTATTGTCTCAAGCGTTTTAGCATTCAACCGCACTGGCTGCCCGCTGATATACCACAATGCCATCAGCTCACCGTTATGCATCACTACATCGGTATTGGCCGTGTCCTTGTACACTGTAGTGCTTGAATTGGCCGTGGATGGATAGAAAATACCACTCTTATTCAGCTCACCCTGTTGCTCCGCCAAAAAATCAGCTGAGCGAACATAGCGATTGCGGTATTCGGCTTTGCCATTTTCAAAATGAATAGCATGCAGCATTCCGTCACCATCAAACCAATGGTGCATACCTTTTGGGCTTGTATATGGATTGGGACCATTGCGATAATATGCCCCACCAAAGTCCTTTGGAATTTCTCCAATCACTTTCAATTCGGTGGCGGTAATTTCTTCCTTCACAGGCGCATAAGCACCGTGCAGATACGGATTAAGCACATTCAGCTCAGCAGCATTATGCGACATAGTTTAGTTCTCCAAATGATGGGGTCTTAGTTGTTGCAGCGCGATATTCCCGTTGTAGCTGCATTGAAATTTGAGCGACGGAGGTTATTTCAGTAATTGATCCGACACCATGACCTGCGGACCACACGTCCTTCCATGCTTTGATGGATTCTTGAGACTTGCGCAAATCCATACCTGTGCCGCTGCCAATCTGTAGAGGGTCCAAACCCATTTTCTCTAGCGATTGACGCAAATAGTACGCTTTCGCGCCGGTTAGTTGATCGCTAAGCACCAAATCTTTAAACGTGGCTTCAACGACCATGCGCTTGTATTCGTCTGATGCGATGCTCTCTGTTGTAGCGATAAATCGCGTGCCCATGTAACACAGGTCGGCGCCGGCGACTTCGGCTGCACGAATTGATGCGCCATTGCTAATACCACCCGCGAGAACCACAATACCGTCAAAGAACGACCTTACCTCGGCGACAAATGCGGCTCCAGCCATATTCCCAGTGTGCCCCCCTGCCCCGGCAGAAATTAAAGCCAAACCATCCGCGCCGGCGTCCACGGCTTTGCGAGCAAAGGTGACTGAATTAACATCTGCTATTACAGTACCACCATACGCGTGCACGGCTTTTAACACAGGCTTAGGGCTACCTAAAGCTGTAATAACGATCGGCGGACGATACTTTTCAATTAATGCAATTTCATGGACCAAACGATCATAGGTGCTGTGCGTAGTTATATTCACGGCATATGGAGTCGCAATACCGTCGCGATCAAGAGCGGACGTTATTGTGTGTAACCATGCGTCTAGAACATCGATGGTACGAGCATTGGGAAAAGGAAATGAGCCGATTAATCCTGCTCGACATGCAGCGATCACTAAGTCCGTGCCAGACACCAAGAACATTGGTGCTACGATCACGGGCAGTTTCAAATTATGCGTTAAATTGATCATACGATCCCAAATTACACTTTCATAAACATACTAACCTTTGTATCATGGTTAATCAATCTAGCGACATCAATTTTATTCCAGATTGCCCTTTTAATACGGATCCAAACTATGACTAAAATTTACATACTCGGCGGCGCTCAAACAGACTTCGCAGAGAACTGGACACGCGCAAATCGCAGCCTATTCGATCTTTTCTCGCACTCCGTGTTGAGCGCGCTTGAACAAGCCGACCTAGAACCCAGCGATGTGCAAGTTGGACATGTCGGTAATTTTGTCGCCGAGCTGTTTTGCGAACAAGGCATGCTAGGCGGCTTTTTTGGTCATGTACACCCTGATTACTCAGGCATGCCGGCTTCTCGCCACGAAGGGGCCTGTGCCTCTGGATCACTGGC
>CAYGNS010000301.1:0-4066 GCA_964351295.1 uncultured Gammaproteobacteria bacterium | reverse complement strand
CAAGATCATGCACACCATGCTCCTGTAAAAGTTGCTTGTGTTCGCTCGTGAGCGGCATTTGCAAGCTGTAGAACTCATAGTCGGATGCCTGTTTACCGTTGCTCTGGGTGAGTTCAAGCATGGCTTCAATTGGGCAAGAGCGATGATGATTAATTTGTTGTGTGGGACTGCCGGCCCAAATCAGACCAATTTTTGGTTTGGACCCTTCTGCCTTGCTTGGTAGAGGGTCTACGACCACAGCGGGCGGAATCTGTAAATAGGGCGTTTCAGTCAACAAATTATCGAGTGTTATACCGAGTACACCCGGCAAACTCATAATCGGGGCGTACACATCAAACCAATCACTGGGTAAGCTGCCAGGTAAGCGCACTTCATCAATGCACTCCATATGCTTGAACAGCAAACGCAGTGGTTCAGTGCAAACGAACACTAAGCGCTTGCATCGCGCTCGAACGAGCGGTAAAAAACGGGCAAATTGTATGGCGTCGCCGTTACCTTGCTCGGTGTGTATCAAAATAGTTTTGTCACTGATGTCTTCACCTTGCCACTGCGGTTGAGGGCAATTAAAAGGATGAAACGTGGGCATTTTCCAACGCCACTCATATTCTGGCCAGCCTTCGGCAAAGTCGCCCATGCGAATCTTCAAACATCCACGATTAAAATGCGCCACGGCGTACTGTTGATCGGCTTTAATAGCCGACTCGTAACAGCGAATAGCCTCCTCAAACTCCAGTTTGCCGGCATGCGCATGTCCCAAGCTATTCCAGGCTTCGGCGTGGTTGCTTTGTTCGGCTACCAAGCTCGCGAGCGTATTAATAGCCGCATCCCATTCTTCTTGATCTGAATAGGCAACGCCTAAGTGATAGCGTAAAACCGCATTATCAGGGTCATTTTCGAGCAACTCTAAATACAGCGCAATGGCTTCGGTGAGCTCTTTGCGACGATGATGACCCACTGCCTGATCAATCTTGATCTGTTTAGGGTCTGGAGGTACGAACTGGGCCAGAGCCTCATCTGGAATTGAGAAGCTGTTGCTCAATAAGGGATCGTTCAAATCGAGTAGCGCAGGGTAGCGCCAAGGCACCATCTGTACCGAGAATATTTCTTGCACGCCTTCTGAAAAGGCTAAAAAGGCGACGGTGTTGCCAGTATTGATGTCCACGATCCAAACGCCACAGCGACGTTCTTGCTCGCGTTCGGTCAGCGGCAAACCAGCAAAGACAGCCGTTTCGCGCACCTGTGATAAGCCGATAATCGCGTAGTTTTGCACAAAGTCCAAGCCGCGGCAGAATCCGGGCACTTCGGCAACCACATTCTTGGCACCGGTCTATTCGTCGTTTACAACGAGCTGGCCTGCACCCGATTCCAACACCCATAGCTTGTTTTGATACCAGCGTGGCGAATGCGGCATCGACAAGCCTTCAATGATCATTTCATCGGTGTCGATGTCCATGAGCATACCACCAAAGGCTTTGTTATTACGCCAACCGCCTGGACTGTCGCTGGTGCCTAGCGCGCTCACATAGCGTGGCTTACCGTCGCGCATTCCCAATCCATTTAGATGGCACCGGTCGGTCAGATCATAGCCACTAATAAAGGGTGGCTTCCATTTAGGTACTATGCTGTAGTTGATGTCTAAGGTACATAAGCACGACATTTTGGTATTGATTAGCCACAACTCATTGTCGTCGGAAAAGCCCATTTCATGGATGTCTATGTCGCCTGTGTAGTGCAGACGACGCGGCAATAGTGCCGCATCGTGGGTGTTGACCGGAGCCACCTTTGGCCCCACGTTCGACATATTAAAGTAATCAATTACTTGCACTCCCGAACCTACACTCAAACGGCCATTTTGAAAAGCCACGCCCATCGGCTTGGCCAAACTGACAAAATGCGTATTCAGAGAGTCGGTGGCAGAGCGTAACAAAATGAGCTTGCCCGCTTGATACGTCGACACCACAATGCTCGCTTTTGCTTGATTCAAGAATTCAAGGAATGTGCTAGTGTGTTGACTGTGTAGTGCTTGAACCATAATTGCTTGTTGTTCGGAGTTTAGGCCAAGCGATAATACCCAATGTAGGGCTCTATTGCACCGCTTGGTAAACTTAACTTTCAACAGGAAGAATTCACCTCAGACATATGCAGCAAATTCAAATAAGAGCATTTCCAATTGAACTTTATAAAGTACTGCAGATTGCCGACTGGGTAGACAGCGGTGGTGAGGCCAAAGCGCTGATTGCCGATGGGCAAGTGTGCGTGAACGGCGAAGTGGAACTGCGTAAGCGGCGCAAATGTGCGTTACATGATCAAGTGCAGCTCGGAGAGCAGTTAGCTGAACTCATCGTAGGTGACGGTGAGTAGTCATACTGGGTATTTAGCGTATACCGACTAGTTAAGCGATCGACGGCAATTTGTTGAACTCTATGATTCAAAAGCTCACTATCACCGTCATTTTGCTGACCACCCTTGTTGGCATATCAGGGTGCGCAAGTGTGCAGTTTTATACGCAGAGTGTGCTCGGCCATTCTCGTTTGATGCTCGCGCGCATACCGCTTGAGCAAGCGATCGAGCAAAGCGCACTACCGGAACGTGAGTTGTTGCGGCAAGTACCGTTAATCCTTGATTTTGCCGAAGCCGAAATCGGTCTGCCGCTTAATAGTAGCTATCAAACTTATGTGCCGCTTGATCGAGATTTCCCGGTATACGTGGTGACGGCCGCGCCGGAGTTTGCACTGCAGGCCAAGCAGTGGTGTTACTTGGTAATAGGCTGCGCCAGCTATCGGGGGTATTTTAGTGAGCAGCGCGCGCAACAGTTTGCCCGCGATCTGCAAGAGCAAGAGCATCTGGACGTTTATGTGAGAGGTGCTGCAGCGTACTCAACTCTCGGTTGGTTTGCTGACCCAGTGTTACCGTCAATGCTTGCCTATGGCGAGGTGTACTTGGCTGAGCTGTTATTGCATGAACTGACGCATCAAAAGCTCTACATTGCAGGTGATACTGACTTTAACGAAGCGTTGGCATCAGCCGTTGCTGAGTTGGCTATGGCGCGTTGGTTAGAATCTAAAATTGCACTAAGCAATAATTCACCAGAAGCCGCGGCGGCCTTGCTTGACTACCAAACGGCGGTGCTTAGACGAGCCGATTTTGACGATCTGATTAACCAACATAAAGCGCGTCTTGCGGCCTTGTACGCCACGCAAGATGGGCAAGCGTTAAAGCACTTAGATAACGACATCGCAATACAGCACAAGCAGCGGCTCCGCAGTGCTAAGCAACAGCTCCATGCGGAACTTTTAGAGCGCTATGCCCAACTTAAACAGGAGCACTGGAACGGAGACGCGCGTTACGATGGCTGGTTTGCCGAACCGGTCAACAATGCCCGCCTCGCAGCCATGAGCAGTTATCGCGATCAGGTGTTGGAATTTAAACAATTGTTTGCGGCCTGCGAGCAAGACTTCGAACGCTTTTTCAGCGTCTTAGACAGAATTGACACACCATCTGAGGGCCACAAACTGCGCGTGCCGACGCATTGTCAGAAAGCTATCTAACAACGGCTACCACGAGCGCTCGATGGTGGCACCGCCTAAACAGCAACGGTCATGATACAAAACCAATGCTTGTCCAGGCGTAACAGCCCTTTGCGGTTGCTCGAAGTGTACGGTCACTTCTGTTTCACTTAATGCGGTTATTTGACAGGGTTGATCAGCTTGACGATACCGCGTTTTAGCCATCAATGGCGTCTGCGTCGCGGGCGGCGTTGCACTAACCCAGTCTGGCGCTGTTGCAACCACAGTTTGTGTAAACAGAGCTGGATGATCATGGCCTTGCACGACGACCAATTCGTTGCGTTCTAAGTCTTTACCCGCCACGTACCACGCGTCTCCCGCACCGCCAATGTCCAACCCATGCCGTTGCCCTAGGGTGTAGTACATTAGTCCATCGTGTTGGTTCACGGTGATGCCTTGCTCGGTCACCATGTTGCCAGGATTGGGCTTTAGGTACTCGCTTAAAAAGTCCTTAAAGCGCCGTTCACCAATAAAGCAAATTCCTGTGGAATCCTTTTTGT
>CAYGNS010000300.1:0-4068 GCA_964351295.1 uncultured Gammaproteobacteria bacterium | reverse complement strand
CCCCTCACCGCTACATAATCAAACAACGCTACCGCGGCGCCAATCGAGCGATGCCCAATATTGTCGAGTGACTGGCCAGCCAAAAACTCATTACGTGCCTCAAGTCGCAAGCGTGTGCCACTGCAATCAGGGCAGGAGCGCGAATTAATAAACTTCGCGAGCTCTTCGCGCATGGTGTTCGACTCGGTTTCACGATACCGTCGCTCCATGTTCGGGATGATTCCCTCCCAGGTGTGGTGACGCACTACGCCATGGCCCTGATGGCGCAAATAATTGAACTCAATGGTTTCTTTACCGCTGCCATAAAGCAATTTATTGAGTTGCTCTTCGGTCAGACTGTTAAGCGGTTCGTCAACACTGAATCCATAATGTGTGCCGATGTTTTGCAACATGCGAAAATAAAACAAACTGCGACGGTCCCACCCTTTTATAGCGCCGGCTGATAAACTGAGTTCGTTGTCGTAAATAATTTGATTGGGATCGAAATATTGTTTATGTCCCAAACCATCGCAAGCGGTGCAGGCCCCTACGGGGTTATTAAACGAGAATAAGCGTGGTTCCAGTTCGCTAAGACTGTAACCGCAATGATTACACGCGTAGCGGGATGAAAATACCAAGCTGTTTTCGACCGTGGTGCCATCATCGCCTAATACAACCACCTCGGCGACCCCTTCGGCAAGCTCCAAAGCGGTCTCGAAGGACTCGGCCATTCGTTGCTCGTTGCCTTCTTTGATCACCAAACGATCGACAATGACGTCGATATCATGTTTGAAGTTCTTTTTGAGCGCTGGTGGTTCGGCTAAGTCGATAATTTGTCCGTCTACACGAGCGCGAATGTAACCTTGCGCGTGCAAGCCTTGTAATAAATTAAGGTGTTCGCCTTTGCGGTTTTTGACCACGGGTGCCGTTAACAGAATCTTGCTGCCTGAAGGCAGAGCCATGGTTTGATCTACCATTTGACTCACCGTTTGCGCTTCAAGCGTAACGCCATGCTCTGGGCAACGAGGATCACCAACTCGAGCATAGAGTAAGCGTAAATAGTCGTATATTTCAGTGACCGTTCCGACCGTGGAGCGAGGGTTGTGGGAGGTGGCTTTCTGTTCAATAGAGATCGCTGGCGAAAGCCCTTCAATCACATCCACGTCAGGCTTTTCCATGAGGGATAAAAATTGGCGAGCATAGGCCGACAAAGACTCCACATAGCGGCGTTGCCCCTCTGCGTAAATGGTGTCGAATGCAAGCGACGATTTACCCGAACCGGACAAGCCGGTTATCACGATCAGCTTGTCGCGCGGTAAATCTAAGTCAATACCTTTGAGATTGTGGGTTCGAGCGCCCCGAATGGTGATCTTGTCTAACACGATGTTGATACGGCTTAAGAGTGGGTTTCATCGCGCGAGCATCCTAGGAGCGCGCATAGGCACGCACTCGTGTTGGACCTCCCACTAGTCGCGAGCATAAGGTGAGCGAACTAGATAGACGATGTGTGGAATAAGGAGCCTCAATAAAGTTTCTCTTATATCCACATAGAACAACCTGTTAATATACGTGTCCGCTAGTCAAAGCGGAATCAAATTTTTGTTTGGGCCGAAATACCAACGCTATTGATCCTCAAAGCACTCTCTTTGTGAGCAACTACCGCTCCGTTACAGTATTTGCTTGAGTACTGTGATCTTGCTAACGCGTGGCCCAGACTTACTGTTTACTCTAATAGCTTAGGAAACCTCGGGTAATTATTGTGTCTAAATCGTTTAATGCACTTGAAAAGAAATCCGTTGCAGCCCTGGCAAGCATCTATGGCTTGCGCATGTACGGCTTGTTCTTGTTGTTGCCCGTGCTCGTTATCCATGCTGAACAATTAGAGGGAGCCACGCCCATGTTGATGGGGCTGGCCTTGGGTGTTTACGGTATCAGCCAAGCGCTTTTACAAATTCCTTTTGGATTCTTGTCCGATAAATTCGGTCGCAAACAGATGATCACCGTAGGGTTGGTTTTATTTGTAATCGGCAGCCTGATCGCAGCGGCAGCCACCACCATTGAAGGAGTTATTATTGGCCGTGCAGTGCAAGGAATGGGCGCCATTGCCGCCGTGGTGCTTGCATTAACGAGCGATCTAACCCGCGAGAATCAACGATCCAAAGCTATGGCGATTATTGGCATGTCCATCGGCTTCGCATTTTTATTAGCCATGCTAAGTGCACCCATCCTAGAGTTTTGGATTGGGGTGCGTGGCTTGTTTATTATGACTGCAGTGCTCGCATTGCTAGCACTGATACTGGTTTGGAAAGTCATTCCGACACCAGTGCCTACACGCAATATGGACGTGCGACCCGTGCCTGCGCAGATGTGGTCTTTGCTCAAGGATCCAAACTTATTGAAACTCGATATAGGCATTTTCTTATTGCACTTTACGCTTACAGCGTCGTTTGTGATCTTACCGATCGTTTTAATTGACGGTCTTGATTTGGAGACCAGCGAGCATTGGCGAATCTATTTGCCCGCTCTGCTCGGCTCGATTCCCTTTATGGCGCTAATGGTGATTACCGCGAGCTCTCCTAAGCGCAACAAATGGGTCTTTTTCGTCGCGGTTTGTTTACTCGTGCTTGCACAAATATTATTAGTGGTGCGCCCGGTAAGTATGCTGCTCGTCACGGTTGCGCTCTTTGTCTTTTTTTGGGGATTTAACACGCTTGAGGCACTGCTGCCTTCGTTGGTGTCGCGCTTAGCGCCTGCGGCAGGAAAGGGCTCGGCAATGGGGGTTTATAATACCTTTCAATTTACCGGCGTGTTTTTCGGGGGCTTTTTTGGAGGTTTGTTATATGGCCAGTTCGGAGTTACCGTAACCTACGTTATTATTGGTCTGATCTTGGCTGCTTGGGCTTGGTTCGCGTTTAAAGCGGAGCCATTTCGTTTATTGGATAGCCTTACGGTTAAAATTAATCCCGCGTTACTCGTGAGTCGACGCGAAGCCTTTCGAGCGGTCGAGGGCGTAGAAGAGGTCATCGTATTCGAGGGCGAGAGTGTGGCTTATTTAAAAGTGGATAAAGCACGCTTGGATACCGCTGCGCTCGATGCGTTGACAGCGAGTTAGCTCTATTTGAGGTCTGCAGTGTTCATACACGATAAAGCCGAAACAGTTACAAAGAAGATAAGCATTTTTGCTCTGCATCGCTGTATGCAATGGGGATCGCTAGCGGTTTCGCGCTGCGCCGTGCGAATTGCGCTGATCGGGTTTATGGCACTAGCTTGCTTTTCTGGTGAGATCATTGAGTCGGCGCGGGCCCAATCAAAACCGGTGGTTACGATTGCGGTATTAAAACACCTTGATGAATATTTTACCGCACCGCTTGATGCGCTGTACGTTGATGAATTAAGTAGCTTATTGGCAGGAGACTTTGAGTTAGAGATCGTTGAATACCGAGCAGGTTGGAGCACCGAAGAGGTTAATAGTGTTATCGACGAAATCTATGCAGAACCCGAAGTAGACGCCCTGTTGGTGCTAGGGTTTGCGGCGAATCAACGGGCTATTCAGCGCAATACCTTTACGTTGCCAACCTTTTTGCCGTTTGTGATTGAAAGCGAAATTATCGGAGCCCCGCTTGCTGACGGAGCGTCGGGTAAACAAAATTTAAACTACCTGACCTACAGCACACAGTTTTTAGACTCGATCGACATTTTGCGCGATGTGGTCGATTTTTCGAGCATCGCCATTCTGGTCGATGAGACCGTCGTAGATGCTTTGCCCGACGATCTTAAGCAACAATATCTACAAAATTACAATGGCGTGTTTATAGATATTGTGCCGCACGATGGCTCTGATATGCCCTTAATCAAGTTGGTACCGGAATCCGCAGAGGCCGCCATTATCGGCTTGTTACCGCGTATGTCTGAGGCCAATATGCAAACACTGATCGATGATCTTAAAGCCCGTAAGATTCCTACTTTTAGTTACTTAGGCAAAGGCTTAGTCGAACGCGGAGTGCTCGCTACGGCCATGAATGATTCGGTTTATCAGCTTGCGGCCCGCCGTAATGCCCTTAACATTCAGGCGGTACTGCTGGGCGAAAA
>CAYGNS010000299.1:0-4070 GCA_964351295.1 uncultured Gammaproteobacteria bacterium | reverse complement strand
ACAAAAAACCGCTACCTTTGGGGAGCGGTTTTTTTATACGCGAAACTTAACTCTCTTCGTACTGATTGGCGGGGATTAAATCGCAGCTACGTTGCCGCTATCTTCACGGGGGTGTTGGATCATCGTCGAGCAGCAATAGACTGATCGCACCGAACGGCGCTCGTGGGGCGGCGGTTGCGACTAGGTTCTTGAGCTGTTGGTTGAACCAGTTGTCAGCGATTATTTCGTAGCCGATTTTCTTTGGGTGAAGCCGTACATATTGACCAGGTTTTGTAACTGATTCTTCCAGGTTGAACAATTGTTGCCATCCACCAGGGTAACTCAAGAATGTGCTTGAGTGATCAACCAGTGGTGCGCTTTTGTTGCTGGCGGCAGATGCAATTGCTGAGTTGTAAGAGGCAAGATCACGGTCACTGCGCGGGACCAAGTTACCGATGATTGGCGTGAAGCCGCGGCTACGTGCAGTGTCGATCATCGTTTCGATATTATTTCTTGTGGTAGCCGGATCAATCCCAACACCAAAATCGTTTGCTCCGTACATTATTAGCACCAAGTAGGGAGAGCCTACGTGTGTATTCATGGCGGTGACAAGAGCGCTATTGATACGAGCGAGGCCATGATGTTGGTCGCCATTATTACCTAGACCACTCGAAGTGCCGCCATATCCCCAATTTGTAATTATTGCAGGCCGCTCAGGTTGGCCATCATTCAGTAATTGATCTAGGAGTTGAGTGGGAAGGCCCCGAGTAGTGGTTCCGTTGGCTATGCGATCTTCGAAGACGTCAGGATTGCCTGGCGGGATATACCCTACAGTAATACTATCCCCAAACAATGCAACAACCGCGGGCAGTGCTTCAGCTAGCGCAACGCCGCTAAAGCCCAGTGCTAGGACTAAGAGTAAAACAATTTTCAAGTATGTTAGTCGGTTCAACATAGACGAATTCTTTTTATTAAACGATCTTTAGCGCCAAAATTTTGGTTGCTCAGAAACGTGTTATTAAGCGGCACGCGACGTCAACTTTAGGTTTGCGGTATAGCGCCACCCATTAACTTAACATTGGTGTATAGCTGTTGTAAAACGCTGCCACCGCATCCGCATTGTTGATCTCTGTGAGCTCAAAACCTTGCGCGTGCGATTAGCCGAAAATCTGCTAAGCTCTGCCTTTGCTCTTAAGCTCTACTTTTGCTTTGCAGCGCGCTGCATTATATATCCGCTAAGTGCTTGTTCCAAAGCGGAGATTCTTAAAATTTTCGCACTCTTTATGGCTCGAAACACTAAAATAGACCAGACGCGTGGCGCTTTGATTGCATTGGTGATCATTGGACATATTGTATTGGGGTCGGTGCACGAGCAAGTAGTGCGTTATGCCATTTATGCGTTTCATATGCCGCTGTTTATTGCGCTGTCGGGTTATCTCATTAATACGCCCACCCTGCAAGCCCAAGGGTTTGCGGTTACTCTTAAACGGTATTGGCAGCGCGCGCTAAAACCGTTTGCTCTGGCGTTTGCGTTTTTTACGGGCGTGCTGGCATTGCACGCTTGGCAAGAAGGTCGGCTAGACGGATTGTGGTTTGCCAATGCGCTGCTCACCCCTTATTACCACTTATGGTTTGTGCCGACCCTAGTGATTTGGGTGATCGGCCTAGCGATTATCCTTAAAGTACGTATTCCGTTGTGGTTTACGCTATTGGGCAGCGTCGCCGTGTCGCTACTGTGGGCAAGCTCAAACCTTGAGTGGCTCCCCAAAGTGTTAGCGGTGTTAGTGTCGAAAAAAGTGGTGTATTTCTTTAGCTTTTTCGTGCTCGGCGTATGGCTGCGGCGGCTGCACAATCAAGCCAAACTAACGGATTTAGGACGTTTCAAGCTCATTATGTGGTTGATTGTAATGATCGCGTTTGCCGCCTACTGGCAAGGCATAGGCCCCGCTCACACCCCACTGAAAGCCATCTCCTGGTACAGCCTAAACACCGCCCTATTCGGCCTCTGCCTAAGTTGGATCACTACCTGGACACCCACCGTTAGCAGTGTTATCAAGACACCCACCGTTAGCGGCACCAAGTCGGCTCAATTCGGTGCGCGCCACTCAATGGCGCAGCTATTGGAGATGATGGGCAGGCTCTCGTTGCCGATCTATTTGTGGCACGTGCTGCCCATGTTTCTGCTCAAAGGCTTCGATCTGCACGAATCCCATACAGTTTGGTACTACTTAATCAGCATTGTCGCCTGTTTAGGCTTGGTGTATGCCGTGCGGGCGGGCGAGAACCGGTCAGCTTGGGCCGACGCCTGGTTTTACGGTGTGCCCAATTCAACGCCACTGGCGGTCGACCCTACAGTCACCGTTAAGTAATTCCGAAATATCGTACGCTTGCTCTTACCCGCAACCCGCTTGTTATCGATGGTCCGGTAGGCTTTTATGCTGCGCGATTTCAGCGGGGCTCAAACCGCTTAGTTCATGTGGGAAAACCACCCATTGATCGGTGCTGTGCAAATAATAGTCGGGCTGGCGCTGCGTAACATTACGGCTGGGCTTGTACCAAACACAAGCGGTTTTAATGGCGGGCGATGCAACCAGGCTCGCCTCATGCAGAGCCTTAATAATTGCATCGAGCGTTTTGCCCGTATCAAAAATATCATCCACGAGCAGCAAGCGAGTGTGTTCGGTAAGTTGCTTGGCTAACGATTCGATGCCTTCTAGGTGTACTTGTGAGGCTTGTTGCCCAATGCCCGTATACGAACGCGCAATTAGGCAGCCGTGTTCGGCCGCTACGCCGCGGTATTGCAAATATTCGTGCAGGCTAACGGCGATGGGTGCGCCGCCACGCCATACGCCCACCACCAAGGTGGGCGTATAGCCGCTGCTCAACACCGCTTCGGCTAACCGAAACGAGTCCTGTAATAACTCGTTGGCGCTAATAAAGTGTTTTGACGATTCGCTCATGCGCGCCATTTTAATCGAGACTCATCAAGAGCGCGCCTTAAATGCTCACTCAATGCTTAGATCAATAGCCCCCAAATTAAGCCCGTGTTCTTGCGCACACCGTTTGGCAATCTCGTAACCAGCATCGGCATGCCGCATTACGCCCGTCGCGGGGTCGTTCCATAACACGCGTTCGATGCGTTTGGCCGCGGCCTCGGTGCCGTCGCAACAAATCACCAATCCTGCGTGCTGGGAATAGCCCATGCCCACGCCGCCGCCATGATGAAACGACACCCAGGTAGCGCCGCTAGCGGTGCTGAGCATTAGGTTTAACAGCGCCCAATCGGATACCGCATCTGAGCCATCCAGCATAGCTTCGGTTTCGCGGTTGGGGCTGGCGACTGAACCCGAGTCTAAATGATCGCGACCAATCACCACCGGTGCTTTGAGTTCGCCATTTTTAACCATCTCGTTAAACGCGAGGCCCAAGCGATGCCGATCGCCCAAGCCCACCCAGCAGATGCGCGCGGGTAGCCCTTGAAACTCGATGCGCTCTTGCGCCATGTCGAGCCAGTTATGCAGGTGCGGGTCGTTGGGAATAAGTTCTTTCACTTTAGCATCGGTTTTACGAATGTCCTCCGGGTCGCCCGATAATGCTACCCAGCGAAAGGGGCCAATGCCTTTACAAAATAGTGGGCGAATATAGGCTGGTACAAAGCCCGGAAAATCAAAGGCGTTGCGCACTCCATGGTCGAACGCCTCTTGGCGAATATTGTTGCCATAGTCTACTGTGGGTATGCCTTGTGCATGAAAATCCAACATCGCTTGCACATGTACAGCCATAGACTCCCGCGCGGCGGCCGCCACTTTGCTGGGGTTTGCTTGGGCCTCTGTGCGCCATTGCGCTACGCTCCAGCCAATCGGCAGATAGCCATTAACCGGATCGTGGGCCGACGTTTGATCCGTCACCAGATCGGGCTTAATGCCGTCTTTGACCATCTGAGGTAGCACTTCGGCGGCATTACCCAACACGCCCACCGAGATGGCTTTGCCGTGTGCGTGGGCGGCCTCGATCTTTTGAAGAGCCGCGCTCACATTGGCCGCGATCGTGGCGAGGTAGCGATTGCGTAAGCGAAAATCAATGCGGGATTG
>CAYGNS010000298.1:0-4073 GCA_964351295.1 uncultured Gammaproteobacteria bacterium | reverse complement strand
CAAAAGCTCTTCTGTCCTGCGGAACATGGCCGCTATTTTTTAGCTCACTCCATAGGCTTGATGCCGCGCTCTACACCCGAAATAATTGAACAAAACTACCTAGCAAGCTGGCGCGCTGGGTCCGCTACTATTTGGCCACAATGGCTAGCCGCCATAAACGAGTTTAATATCGCTTTGGCTAATTTGTTTAATACGAATGCTGAGCAGCTTTGCCCTCAATCGAACGTATCGAGCGGCTTATCGAAAGTGTTGATGGCCTTGCCTAAACGTCGCGGTAAACGAACCATTGTTGCAACTGAGAGTGATTTTCCGTCCACCGGGTTCGTGCTGCAGCAGGCCGAAAGGCTGGGATACTCGATAAAGTTTATTCCTAAAAAAGCGAATCTGCAGGATCTCTCTACGTGGGAGATGGCGCTGAGTAAAGATGTACACGCCGTTTTTATTACGCAAGTTCACTACAATACTAATTTATTGATCGCGGCCGAAGAGATCGCCGAGCTATGCGCGGCGCGCAATATTATTAGCATCGTTGATTCGGCTCAAGCGACCGGCATCGTACCCATAGATCTGTCAAAGTCTAAGATTGATGTGATGGTAGGCTCGTGCATCAAGTGGCTGTGTGGCGGTCCGGGAGCGGGCTTTATTTGGCTCAATAAGCAGCGCATAGCGGAACTGGAGCCTTATGATGTGGGTTGGTTTTCGCATCAAGACCCGTTTGAGTTCGACCTGCACCACTTCGCCTATGCCGACTCAGCGGCGCGCTTTTGGGGCGGAACGCCATCCGTGGCTTCCTACATAGTAGCGAGCAATAGCATTCAGTTAATCAACCAGATCGGAGTTCAAACAATTGCCCAACACAACAGAGCCTTAACCAATAAATTACTCACAGCTGTGCCCGAGGAGACTGTCGCCTCACCCACAGATCTGACTAAAAAAGGCGGCACAACGGTGCTTAAATTTAATCAGCACACCGCCGTAGTAAAAGCACTCCAAGATATGCAAATTTTATTTGATACTCGACAATACGGTCTTCGATTGTCGCCGCATATATACAACACGGAAGAAGATATTGACCTTTTGATAGAGTGCTTAACCGAGTGTCTGCAGAAACACCCCTAATTATTGGCGACCAGTCTTAGTGGTAGGTGTATCCAACAAAGATCACGGAAGTAACCAATAACACCCCAAGTAGTGTCACGTACAGTAATGCGATGATAACCATAGTAGCCAGGGTTATTCCGCGCGAACGAGCGTAAACAACCCGCAACGATCGATACAAATAATACGGTACGTAAAGCAACCATATAAAATCAAAAAGACCAGTGGCGCCTGATTCCGCTGTGGTGCTCACCAAATAAAGCCATATCAAAGCAAGTGCCACCATTCGCAGCCCCGCTTTAAAATAGGACACACGCGCCCATTGGCTTAGGTAGTCGCGCATGCGTCGAAACTGATGAATAAAAAGCGCCAAAACGAGCGTAACCCCAATCCCTATATCTAAGCCGCTTCCAACTTGGAGCAATTGCGTACTAAGCGTAGTAAGCACAATTACTGCAAATAAAAACGCATGGTTGTGCAGCACATAAAT
This sequence comes from uncultured Gammaproteobacteria bacterium, assembly GCA_964351295.1. Taxonomy (GTDB): domain Bacteria; phylum Pseudomonadota; class Gammaproteobacteria; order Arenicellales; family Arenicellaceae; genus Arenicella. The sequence goes on along the minus strand of CAYGNS010000298.1, from coordinate 2,485 downwards.
CAAGTGCTCAACATAGTAGGTGCCACTGCCCAGATACAGAACCTTAAATAGCAGAGCTACAAACGGCAAAAACAAAAAAAGTGCTGCGGGCAAGGGCTCGATAAATTGCTCAAACACGGCTTGGCTATTGCCCGCCTGAATGTCTTTGCGAATAGTTTTTAGTGAATTGCGTAGTCGCTCTTCAATTTGTGCGTTGACCTCGGGCGAAAACAGCCCAATATTGATCGTTCCATTAAATTCAGAATCATCATCGCTGGCCTCCTCTCTGGGTGCTTGAGAAACACTCACATCGTCCACGCTTGAAGAGTTAACTGAAGGCGTGGCCTCTTTGGTGGGTGAAGTAACTTGGGCATCTATTGACTCTGGATTAGTCGGGATGGTCACAATGTTTAAGCTGTTAACCAGTGCTAAACTCGCAAATGCAGCAATACTGAATACTAAATACAGCCGCACGGGCGACATATACTTTTGTCTGCGTCCTGCCAAAAACACACTTGTAAGATGCCCTGGCTTAAACAGCAATGCGGCAAAACTGCGCCACAGTTTGGATTCCACACCAAACATCTCATTGGTGAACTCGGCCATTACGGCACCCATAGTTGGCACTCGCGGCTCTTCTCTTTGCCCGCAAATTGCGCAATATCGACCTTGTAACTCCGCGTCGCAGTTAGCACACAAACCATGTTTGGCTAACGCGGCCTCGGCCATCGTTAGAATGCGCTGTTCAAGGTTAACGTGATCGCCGAATTGATCTAACAACTCGGCTTCGATTGGCTGTGCCTGTTGAGTCAAAAAGCTGTCTAAAGCGGCCTGATCCACAAAGCGATATTGCACGCAGCGATGCTTAAGCTGTTCATCGCTTACACTCGGTACCGATGTAGCTGCTGCGATAACGCCAGGGATTGCCAATATTGCTTCATTAACTTCGTGCAAGTGTTCATCGAAGCGATCGATGATCTCAACGTCCACTGTAAAGTTAACTTCGTAAATCACACTGCGTGATGCTCGCCGCACGTCGGGCCCAATCGACTGAATCTTTGCCATGCGTTAATCTCAACTAAAGTTTATCTATTTTAAGACGCACTCATATCCACAAACCGCACACGTTTGCTCTGATGTTTCGATACGTCTGGTTGCCCGCAGCGCTAACACATGACTGCCTATTCCGCCCATGCTTAATTACCGCTATTATGACCGCTGCGCAATACCCTATAACAACTAGCGAACAAAGACCATGAACACAAATAAAGCATTTCCCCTGTTTAAGCCATTTTCGATGCTTCTTCTGATATTACTGGTCGGTTGCGGCGAGCAAACCGTAACGAACACAGAACAAAGCGTTGTAACCGACACGACCAGCTCTGCGACTACCCAGATCAATGAGTGGTTCGAGACCAAGTACGAAGAAGAGCTTATGATGAGCCCTATTCAGCTCACATTTCAAGGGCGCAAAGAACGCTACGACGAAATTGACGACATGACCGAAGCCGCGCAAGCCGAATGGCTAGAGTGGAAGCGTCAATCAGTGGAAGAGCTGCAAGCTAACTTTGACTATGCGGGCTTGAGCGACGACGCCAAATTATCGTTCGACCTGTGGGTTCACCAGTATGAAACTGCACTTACGTCAGAGCCTTTTCGACGTAACGAATATGTTTTTACGCAGATGCAAGGGATTCACACTTTTCTACCCACGCTGCTATTGAGCTTTCATAAAGTTGAGGAAGTCAGTGATCTTGAAGCGTTAATCAAGCGCATCGGTGGAGTTAGCGTTGCGATGGGCCAATTGCTTGACCGCGCCAAAGTAAATGCCGAGGGCGGCGTTAGACCTCCACGGTTTTCTTACGAGATTGTCGCCAAACAGGCGCAAGACGTAGTATCCGGCGCACCGTTCGACGAGTCCGAAACCGACTCATCCCTGTGGGACGGCATTAAAAAACACGTAGCCGCCTTGCAAGAAAAGGGCGAACTTGATCAGCCCCAAGCGGATGAGTACCTTGCCCAAGCCAGTGCTGCACTCGTTAACGAACTCAAACCCGCGTATGCCGCGCTGATTGCCTTTATGCAAGAAGATATCAGCAACACCAGCGAGCAAGCGCAAGGGGCAAGCGCTTTACCTAATGGCGAAGCCTATTACGCAGACCGACTGGCAGTGCGCACGACCACATCAATGACCGCCGACGAGATTCACTCATTGGGCTTAAGCGAAGTGGCACGCATTCGCGCCGAGATGGAAGCTCTTATGGTGGCGGATGGCTTTACTGGCACGCTACAAGAATACTTCACGTTGATTCGGGACTCGGTGGATGACGAAAAGTATTACTTCCCGAATACGGACGAGGGTCGCCAAGGCTATATCGACGATGCGACTGCAGCCATCGAAAACATTAAATCCGAACTGCCTAACTATTTTGGAATCTTACCCAAAGCCGACCTAGTGGTTAAACGTGTTGAGCCGTTTCGGGAACAAGCGGGCGCACCACAACAC
>CAYGNS010000297.1:0-4082 GCA_964351295.1 uncultured Gammaproteobacteria bacterium | reverse complement strand
CGTGCGTTCGCGGGGGGCCTCGGTCCCCGGCTGTTGGCCGAAGTGGTCATGGGGGCGGTGGGTGTGGTGCGCGGCAATGCGCAATACGTCAAAAAGGTCGTGTTCCCACTTGAGATACTTAATTTTGTCAGTATCGCGAATGGTCTTTTCCATATGTTTTTGGGTCTGCTGATCCTAATGGTCCTGTTTGTCGCCAGCGGTAATCCGGTCCATTGGACCGTCCTGCTCACCCCTTTAGTGATCGCCCCATTCTTAATATTTTTATGTGGTTTGTCATTCTTTGTGGCGGTCTTGGGCGTGTATGTGCGAGACCTATCACAATTTGTAGGTGTGTTGATTACCGTTTTACTGTTCTTGGGCCCTATCGTTTATCCATTTTCTGCGGTGCCGCAGGAAATTCAACCGTTTGTTTATTGGCTTAACCCTCTGACCATCATTGTTGAGCAATTGCGCGCGGTGTTATTGTTTGGCACGTATCCCAACTGGCTCGATCTAGGCCTGTATACCGTGTGTGCAAGCTGTATGTTGCTGTTCGGGATGTGGTTTTTTCAAAATACTCGGGATGGGTTTGCTGATGTTATCTAAACTGCCTGACGCACCACCGAAAGAGGAGCTTGCAGAAGTAGTGATCCAAGCTACTGATTTGCATAAGTGCTACCAAACCTATCAGAAGCCTATTCATCGACTATGGCAAAGTTTTTTACCTAAGCGTCGGTTTTATGATGAGTTCTGGGCCCTAAAAGGCATAGACCTGACCGTTAGAAAAGGCCAGACCGTCGGCATTGTTGGCAAAAATGGCTCGGGTAAATCGACTTTGCTACAGATTCTTGCGGGAATTTTGCAGCCTACGCGGGGCCGTTTTATTACCAAGGGCAGGGTGTCGGCACTGTTAGAGCTCGGTGCCGGATTTAACCCTGAATTCTCGGGTTTAGAGAATGCACGTTTGAATGCCTCCATCATGGGCCTCTCGCGCGAAGAGTTTCACGCCAAACTGCCCGATATTGTCGAATTTTGTGGGCTGGGCGAGTTCTTACATCGACCCGTCAAGACGTACTCGAGTGGCATGTACGTGCGGCTCGCATTCGCGGTTGCCATCAACATGGATCCCGACATCCTGATCGTTGACGAAGCGCTCGCGGTAGGGGACGTGCGTTTTCAACGCCAGTGTTTTCGGCGCATCGAGCAACTTAAAGAACAGGGTGTATCCATATTGCTCGTTACCCACAGTACCGAGAGTGTGATTAAGTTTTGCGATTCAGCCATTATGTTGAACGATGGCGAATTAAAAATGACTGGCAGTCCAAAAGAGGTCGTGCAGGCCTACTTAGAGCTTATGTTTGGGTCTGAGAAGGATCGCAATGCATTGGTCGAAATTAAACCAGAGAATTATCAGGTTGAGTTTGATCCGAGTATCGACAACTGCGTAAAGCAGGCCTGCTATAACGCTAGTGAACATCGTTGGGGTGATGCTCGGGCTAAGATTTGCCATTATGAAATCTTGCAAAACGGCGGGCCAACGAATGGCTTGATGCAACGCGGTGATCATTTGCTGGTGCGAATGTGGGTGGTTTTTGAGCAAGCCGTGAGCGATTTAATTTATGGAATCACCGTTAAGACTAACGATGGCAATGCTATTTATGGTACGAATTCGCGTGTGCAGAATGTCGACACGCCCGCGCAAGAAGCCGGTGATCTCGTGCTGATTGAGTTCAAGTTAACCTTGCATTTGTTGGCGGGTGATTACTTTATTTCGTTGGGTGTGGCACAAGATCACGATGTTAAAGACAATATTGCGATTGATCGTCGTTACGACCTTATTCATATCTACATCCGCGAGACGCTTGATGCTTTTGGTTTTGCTGATTTGCAAGGATCTCTAAGCATTTCGCTTGAAGACTAATGTGCGCTACGCGGCTAAGGTCGGTTGCGCTTAGGCTGGCGCAGGATAAATAACTATGACGGCAATTGAGCAGGATATCGTGGCGGTTAACGCGTTTGAGCGTCAGGCCAACGGCGTTTACGCACAGCTCGGTGTGGTAACGGATTTTAACTATTCCGATGGCGAAGACACGGAGCAAGCATTGGCAAAAATTCTGCGCAATGCTCGCGATCGCTCCAGTCAGTCAAGTGAACTTGAGGCGCAGATCACAGATTGGCCCACCGAATATCATCTGAGTTCTACTCGAGCCAATTTGCTGCGCCCGCTGGATCTAAGTGGTTGTTCACGGGTGCTGGAGCTTGGTTGTGGTTGCGGTTCGATTTCGCGGTATCTGGCTGAGCAATCTCACTTAACTGTGGATGCCGTGGAGGGCAGTCCCGTGCGCGCGGCACTCGCTGCAGAGCGCTGTAAAGACCTGCCAAATATCCGAATTTTAACGGCCAACTTCAACCAACTTCGCATTCCCGCACAGTCGTATGACTTGATTTTATTTGTGGGCGTGCTGGAGTACGCTGGACGTTTTGCTGACGACAAGAGTGATCAACAGGCCGTACTGGATCTGCTTAAGCTTGCCAAACAAGCCTTGCGTCCTAGTGGTGTTGTCCTCATTGCGATAGAGAACCGCACAGGCTTAAAGTACGCCATGGGTGCAAAAGAGGATCATTATGCTGTGCCTTTCGTAGGATTAGATGACTATCCAGATGCAGCAGGTATCCGCACTTATGATCATGCGCAGTGGCACGCCTTGCGCAAACAAAGTCCGTTTTTAGCGCTCAAAACCTTACTGCCATTTCCGGACTATAAGATTCCTCATTTACTTATTGATGGCGACGCCATGACGGCCGAGGATGTGCAGAGTAGACGCGCGGTACATGAAGCCTTACGCACGACCGCATCAAGGGACTATTGCAGCCCGGACAATCCCTTTCCGCTCGGACGTTATGAAGCGCGTTTATGGCAAGGGGTAGTCGAAGCGAACGCGTTAACGCAGCTGAGTAACTCGTTTTTACTACTGCTTGCCGACTCCGACAGCGACATTCAGCGGCTTGCACCACGGCAAGCCGTTACGGTGTTAGATAACCCCGAATTCAATTACGTAAAAGCGTCTCTAGTGCCGCCCCCGCATGCGCGGATTAATGAGCTAACACAGCAGTTGGATGCGTTTAAAGTGCACGCACACGAACTAGAAAAGCGTGCAGCCATTCAGCAAGACCGCTTAGATCAAATTGAAGTTTCGTTGCCTTGGCGTTTAGCGCAACGACTTCGTAGCCTGCTTCGATGATCCTAAGCGTGCAGCACAGAGGCCATCGATGTTAGGTACCTTTAAAGGTTTAGTGCAACTGAATAACCGCCTTGAGCGGTCTTGGCACGTTTATGATTTGCAGAGCCCGTCGGTGGCCGTGCGGGCCGGTTGGCATATCGTCGAATTTGCGATTGCTCGCGTTATTAATCATTTGCCACGACTCGTTGTTGAACAAAACGATGGACAGCACTTTAATCGCTATCTAGAGGGTTATCACGTCGGCCAAAATCGCATATTGGTCTATCTGCCTGCGGGTCAATTAGTGGCCCACAGCGATTCGATGCAGATTAGCCGTTTGGCACACATTAGTGCGCTAGAAGGGCGCGCACGAGTGGCGCTTATTTGTCTGCGTTATCTCTATGATTTCCCGAGCATACGAGTCTTGTTGACGATGATCGGTATGGTCTTTCAAAAGCCCGCAGAACTGTCGACCAATATTCTGCAGTTCTATGTCTCCAAATCGGGCTACTTGACGGCGCTTGAAGGGTATCAGTGGTGGCATGCATGGGCGCCAGTATTGCGCTGGTGGTACCGCAAACTAAATGTGCTAGTGGTGATCGATAGCGCACAACAACGGGGCGCGTTGCATGGCCTTACCTTTCCTCCTGATCAAATAATCACCGTCGACGCGGCGGAACAAGAGCGCGCAGAGGCGCTCTCTAAGGCTGACTACGTGGTTTTTCTAGCGCCCACCGAGCACTTTCGAGACACGGCCATTTTACTGCTAAAGAGGGCCATTTTACGCGCCAATCGCGTGCGACGAAGGCCACGTTTAGTCTATTGGGACCATGATTATGTATTTGACGACAGCGAGACAGGTACACCGCGTCAGCCTGTATT
>CAYGNS010000296.1:0-4090 GCA_964351295.1 uncultured Gammaproteobacteria bacterium | reverse complement strand
CAGTCGTACAAAGCAATCCACTCGGCCACGAGCTAGCTTGGCGGCAATGGCCTCCCGCAAGTCGCCTTCAAATGGGCGTAACTCGTCGGGCAGTTTAGGTGCTACCTCTAGAAATCGATGGTTAACTGAGCGAAGCTCACAACTGAGTTCGCCCAGCTCTGTTTGCGTAAGCGCTTGTCCATAGGCCGTCATGCTATGCGTCATATCTTCCCCAAAAGCGAAACGATCGCGTTAGATTTAATTGATGCTGATTGCTGTGCTTGAATTGAAGGCATTTCAAGCAAAGGTCTATAATACCTCAATGAGCATACTCAAACCCAAACCAAAGATTATCCCCGCTTTGCCGCTGCGGCCCGACACCATGGTCGAGCACTACAAAATTGGTAAAGTGATTGGCGTGGGCGGCTTTAGTGTGGTGTACAAAGCACTCGACACTAAAACGGGCAAAGTGGTCGCCATTAAAGAGTTCTATGCCACCAATTGTATGCGCCGCGCGCGCGATGGCTCTTTGCACGTCTACCCCAAAGATCAGGAGCGTAAATACAATATCGGGTTAAAGCGCTTCTTTGACGAGGGCCTTACGCTGTCACAGATCCACCATCCCAACATTGTTAATGTATCTAACTTCTTACGCTTTAACTCTACCGCCTATTTAGTGATGCGGTTTGAACAAGGCAAAGACTTGCGCTGGTTCATCAAAAACACTGACTATGTGCCCGACGAAGAATTTATTCTGTCGGTTTTTAGCATGGTGTTAGCGGGCTTAAAAGAAGTACACAAGAACAATTTTTTACATCTGGATATAAAGCCCAGCAATATATTGTTGCGGGCGTCCGGTGTGCCATTGATTTTGGATCTGGGGGCTGCGTTTAAGATTCCCAAAAGTGATGTACAAAAAGTACACACGCTCACACATGGATACTCATCACCAGAACAGCATAAAAAAGAATCGCTGAGTTATGCATCGGATCTTTATGCAGTGGCTATGACTATGCGCGCTTGCATTCAGCACCATTCGCCACCGTCTGCGATTAAGCGGATGAAAAAAGACACCGTGCGTATGATGCGCGATACTCATCAAAAGTACTTCAGTCGCGGCATGTTAGAAGCGATTGATCGCGCGAGCGCGCTCGACCATCGCGAACGCCCCCAAACGGTCGACGAATTTATTGAAATAATGACGTCGCGGTAGCACAGGAAACGGTAGCCGATGCTGTACTCAATTGCTCAACAAAGCCACCAAGGTGGACGCGACTACAATGAAGATCGCACAGCCATTTACGAACGTGAAGGGGCAGTATTACTCGTTGTGGCCGATGGTTTGGGGGGGCATGCTGGCGGAGACCTAGCTTCGCAGGCATTTGTGGATGCCATGGGCGATTCGTTTACACGCGCCACCGACCGACAACTACAAGACGCGGCAAACTTTTTAAAGTTGTCGATTAATTATGCACATCACAAGATTCATCGGCGCGCATCCAATCACGGTTATGACCCGAAGACACCCAAGACCACCTGTGTGGTTTGTTTGATCTACGGTGACGAAGCCACGTGGGCACATTCAGGTGATAGCCGTCTATATTTAATTAATAAGCGCAAAATTCAAGCGCAAACCAACGACCATGTGAGCATTAAACATGGTCGCTTTGGCAACAACCCCATCAATCGATGTGTTGGCGGTGCCGAGCCGCCCATGCCTGAAATAAGCGAGCCGTTCATACTGCACGATGGCGACATTTTAGTGCTTGCATCCGATGGCGCATGGCACTCCTTCAAGCCCGACGATATCGACGAATACATTGACAATGAGCATCCTACATTAGGTCTGGATAACTTGTTGCAGACGCTCGAAAACCGCAATAAGGCGCCGAGCGACAATTTATCGATGACCCTACTATTCTGGGGCGTGCGACAACTCGACAAGCCGTCTGCTACCTATTACGAAGAAACAGACAGCATCCAACTGCTCAACCATGAAGACTACTCAACGGTTAAGAAACTGCCCGATGGTAGTTCTTTCGATATCAAAGACCTTGAAGGCAAGATCAACGAGATCGAAGAATTCATTTTAGATATCGACAAACAAATTTAGTCGATATCAATCTTCTCGCTAGCCTTAACTTGCGAGCCATTCCCGACCCCTAAGCCAAATTTATGTCTGAAACTTCTGCTGTATCCGCTTCTATTAGCCGACCTAGCGGCCGCGCGCCCGACGAGTTGCGCAATATCACAATAGATCGTCACTACACCCATCATGCCGAGGGCTCGGTTTTGATTACCTGTGGCAATACCAAAGTTCTGTGCAACGCCTCAGTTGACACCAATGTGCCGCGCTTTTTAAAAGGCAAGGGCCAAGGTTGGGTCACCGCCGAGTATGGCATGTTGCCGCGCTCTACAGGTTCGCGCATGGTCCGCGAAGCGGCACAGGGTAAGCAATCTGGTCGTACGCAAGAGATCCAACGTTTGATTGGGCGGTCGCTGCGCGCGTCGCTGGATTTAGCAAAATTGGGCGAACATACCATCACGCTCGACTGCGACGTTATTCAAGCGGACGGTGGCACGCGCACTGCGGCCATTACCGGCGCCTATGTAGCCATGGTGGATGCAGTGCAATTTTTGCTCGCGAAAGGTGCCATTAAAACCAACCCCATCACTCGGCAAATCGCCTCAGTGTCGGTGGGGGTTTATCGCGGGCTGGCGGTGCTCGATCTTGACTACCCAGAAGACAGTAAAGCCGAAACCGATATGAATGTGGTGATGGACAACCAAGGACACTTTATTGAGCTGCAAGGCACCGCCGAAGGCGCACCCTTTTCGCAGACCGAGCTAATCACGATGACAACGCTGGCGGCGTCTGGAATTGCGCAACTCATGACGCTGCAGAACCACGCCCTAGCCGCGTAGCGCCTTATGCAAGTTGTACTTGCCACCAGCAACCCGGGCAAAGTGGTCGAATTGCAAGCGCAACTCGCCGACCTCGGTTTAGATGTGCGCGCGCAGAGTGAATTTGCCATCCCCGACGCGATTGAAGATGGTTTAACCTTTGTTGAAAATGCCATAAAAAAGGCACGCCATGCCTGTTCGCTCACAGGCATGCCAGCGCTGGCCGATGACTCAGGGCTGGAGGTTGACGCGCTTGGCGGCGCCCCGGGGATTTATTCGGCGCGCTATGCACAACGCCATGCTGCGGGCGATGGCAATGCCGCCAATATCCAATTTCTGCTGGCAGAACTAGAACGCGGTGGGCATCGCGAGGCCGCGCAGCGCGTCGCTCGCTTTCGTTGCGCTCTGGTCTATATGCGCCACGCCGCCGATCCCGCGCCGCTCATAGCCGAAGGGGTTTGGCAAGGCAGTATTGCACAGGCCCCAGAAGGTAACAGCGGATTTGGGTACGACCCAATATTTTACCTAGAGCACGAACGCTGCACAGCAGCACAGTTAGATGCGCAGCAGAAGGCCGCGCTATCGCATCGCGGCTCAGCCGTGCGTTTGCTTAGGCGTTTACTTGTTCAATCGAATGTAACTGCCCAAGCTAGCTAAATTCATAGCGCAGGCGGGTTAGCGGGTTCACTAAATTATGTACACTAGAATCACTCATTGACACGTAACACCCAGCCATTTTATTTACGACTTCTTATTTAGGTTTCATCATGACCGTTTCTGCTCTTACCCCACTCGACGCATTTACCGCCCGACCCGGTCCAGTTCTCATTGTGGTGGCCGACGGGTATGGCATTGCCGCTGACGTTCCGAGTAATGCCATCGCGCAAGCTCGCACCCCGCATATTGATGCCCTGCAGGCAACTAATTTGTACACCGAACTGGCCGCGCACGGCGTAGCGGTGGGCCTGCCTAGCGACGACGACATGGGCAATAGCGAGGTAGGCCACAACGCGATAGGTGCGGGGCGAGTCTTTGCCCAAGGCGCCAAACTGGTCAATCAAGCGTTTGCATCCAAATCCGCCTTCGCCTCGCCCGTTTGGCAAACATTGGTGGAGCACGGTCGCGAGCACAGCTTACATTTAATGGGTCTCCATTCCGACGGCAATGTGCACTCGCATAATGCGCATTTATACGAACTTTTAGAGCA
>CAYGNS010000295.1:0-4093 GCA_964351295.1 uncultured Gammaproteobacteria bacterium | reverse complement strand
CCGTTATATAATCTCGTTCCAGTGAGCTGTCGTAGCGGGAGTGGTCTGTACCGTTCAACACGAACTGAGCAATAGCCCACGTAAAAAACAGCCAAACCAAAAAGCCGATAAAATAAATCATAGCGCTTGAGCCTAAAAAATGAATAGCATTGATTATATCGCCCCGTGCGTGATCGCGGAGCTTTTACCGAGTGAGTTGCTGCGGTAATCTGCCCTACAATTGCCGAATGTGTGGAAGATTTAACAACCATTTACCCAAAATGCACGGTTGGACTGACCTGTTGGATGCGTGGTCTTTGGGCGATTTGGAGGTGCGCACTTCGTATAATGTGGCACCCACTAGCTCTATCGCTGGTTTGTTGGTTGAGCAGGGACAAATCACAGCGGCGCGTGCAATGCGCTGGGGCATGATACCGCCATGGTCAAACAGTTTTAGTTCTACCTACGCAACGTTTAATGCGCGCTGTGAAACAGTGTCCGACAAGCCAACCTTTCGCCACGCATGGAAAAATGCACAACGATGCATCATTCCGATGGCTGGATACTATGAATGGCGGACTGTGAGCCAAATTGGCGGTAAGCAGAGCAAACAACCGCTCTATATCAGCGATGTGAATCAAGGCGTGCTACTCGCCGCGGGGTTGTTTGAGCCATGGGGAAGGGCTGGGGATGTGTCCTGTACTATCTTGACAAAACCCGCTAGCGAAGAGCTATCGACGCTGCACCCACGTATGCCTATTTTATTGGACTCAACGACACTAGAACGCTGGATTAGTGATCCGAATGAGCGGTTAAATTCCTGGCTCATTGATGCACCGCACCCGCACATCCTCTATTGGCCGGTATCGCCAGCGGTTGGCCATGTTAAAAATGATTCGATAGAGCTGATCAAACCGCTCGATACCCATACGGCTACTTAGGCACGTTGACCTGCTTGTTGCGCTGTTAAGTTGGGTCACGCTCGCTGTACGCGAAGTCGAGTAAGGTTTGGTCGGCTAAGCGATAGACGGTCCAGCCGTCTTTAGGCTCGGCGCCAATGGATTCATAGAATTTGATCGAGGGTTCGTTCCAATCGAGCACGCTCCACTCCACGCGCCCGCACTGTTTAGCAACGGCAATCTTTGCCAGTTCTTGTAAGAGTGCCTTGCCTGCGCCTTGTCCACGACTCTCTGGTGTTACATAGAGGTCTTCAAGATAGATGCCATGTTTGCCCAGCCACGTTGAATAGCTGAAAAAATACACGGCAAAACCAACCGGCTCTGCCCCCATTTGTGCGAGCAAGGCGAATACTTGCGGGGATTCGCAAAACAAGGTATCCACAAAGTCTTGCTCTGTTGCGCGGACTTCGTCTGCGGCTTTTTCATAAATGGCAAGTTCCATCACAAAGCGAGCGATAGTGGACGTGTCGTTGATAGTGGCGGGGCGCACCAACAAAGGTGGTTTTGATTCGTTCATAAGCTTGGTCAGTCTGAGCAGAGTAGGTTAGCGATTGTACTTTAAGTGCTGGCTATGGCGGCAATCGTGGCGGCCGATAATTCCTGCAGGTCGTGTGGCGAAAGCTCGATTTCCAAACCGCGTTTCCCCGCACTGACGAAAATGGTGGCAAACTGAAACGCCGAAGCGTCGATGACCGTCTCGAGCTTCTGCTTCTGTGCGAGCGGGCTCACTCCCCCCAGCTGATAACCCGTGCTACGCGTTACTGAGGCGCTATCAGCCATTGTTACCTTTTTAGTGCCGAGCGCGTTGGCTAAAGCTTTGAGAACAAGCTGCGCGGAAACGGGTACGAGCGCCACAGCGAGCTTGCCTGTTGCACCCTTAACCACGAGCGTTTTATAAATTTGAGTAGGCGCTACGCCGAGTTGTTGGGCGGCCTCGGTACCGAAGGCGGTTACTGCGGGGTTATGCGCGTAACTGTGTACTTGAAAGTCCACCCCTTGTTTTTCAAGTAACAGTATTGCGGGCGTCATAGTCGCTGTGCTTATTTAAAAATGGGTTAAGAACGAGTTTACGTGGACTACCGTGCGCACGGCGAGAACGACACTCAGTTGTGTATTGCTTTGCCACAAAGGTGCCTGTCACTCTAGAGCTTGTCAAGATTGGCCAGGTAGAGCTCAGCTTGCGCGCTGAGAGCTGCTTGGCTTTTAGAATCCATACGCTCAAGATTACGATACACCATACTCAAACGATGATTGCGCCCCAGCATTTTTTTATGCCGTTGCAAGAAGTGCCAGTAAAGGCTATTGAAGGGGCAACTTTTATCGCCGGTTTTCGCCTTAACTTGATAGTGACACTGCCCACAATAGTCGCTCATTTTGTTGATGTACGCGCCACTGGCAATGTATGGTTTGCTGGCGACCAGACCGCCGTCCGCATACTGACTCATCCCACGTGTATTGGGCATTTCTACCCACTCTAGGGCATCGATGTAGATACCCAAATACCACGCATCCACTGCGTCGGGGTGGGCGCCGATTAATAGCGCGAAGTTACCCGTTATCATTAAGCGTTGAATATGGTGAGCATAAGCATAGTCGAGTGATTGTGAGATGCTCTGTTGTAAACAGCGCATATGGGTTTGTCCCGTCCAGTAAAATTCCGGCAAAGGCTTGGTGTTCTCAAGGGCATTTAAGGTGGCGTACTCAGGCATGTTGGCCCAATACATTCCGCGCATGAATTCTCGCCAACCAATGATTTGCCGTACAAACCCTTCAATTTGCGCGAGATCTATTGCGGTCGGTCGTTGTCGGTATTCAGCTATCGCGCGCTCCACTACTCGCTGTGGACTAATGAGTTTAACGTTTAGCGCAAACGAAAGGCGTGAGTGGTATAGCGACCAAGCATGGGGGTTGTTCGCCGTCATAGCATCCTGAAAGCGTCCGAATAGAGGTAAGCAATGCGCACAAAAATGCTCTAGCAATGCTATTGCCTCGCGCCGGTTAGTAGGCCATACCAGTTGCTCGTCGATATGACCAAAGAAACTAATGTGATGACGTTGTAAGCGTGCCAGGATGGCGGCGGTTGGGGCTGCGAACGTTTTCGGAGAGGGTATGTGACTTAAGTCCTCTTTGCTTAGTTTATTGCGATTTTCTTGGTCAAAGTTCCAGCGTTGGCCCTCGGGCTCACCGTCAACCATTAATACATTAAAGCGCTTGCGAATTTTGCGATAAAAGGCTTCCATTTGTTTGGCCTGCTTTGGCGCAAAGTATTTCGCGATTTCCTCGTGTGGTAGGTAGAAATGCTCGCTGTCGACGCAAACGCTAGCCACAGAGTTGGGTAGAGCTAGATGCTGGAGTTGTTCACTTAAGCGATACTCATCGGGCTGCATGTATTCGAAGCGGCTAGCACCGTATGCCGATAGTGTCGCGGTGATGAGCGCCGGTAAATCAGCAAATTTAGCGGACTCGTCTAGGGTTAAGTGCTCCACACGATGACCAGCCGCTGTTAAGGCCTGCGCGAAATTGGCCATTGCGGTGAAAAACGCCACGAGCTTTTGCACATGATGTTGTACGTACTCGGTCTCCTGCTTGAGTTCAGCTATCAGATAAACGCAGTCGCTATTCACGCGCCTAAACCAACTGTGCGAAGCATTGAGTTGGTCGCCGAGAATTAATCGAACGGTTGTGGCGGTATCTGGCATATTTAAACGTGCGGTGGCTGTGTTGGCCGAGAGGCCGGTTGTGCGCGCCGACATTTCTGCGAACAAAACTTTACATTGACCCAGTCGCGCTGCCACTTCTTACGCCACGCGAAGGGGCGGTTGCAGTGGGCGCAGAGTTTGCTCTCTAGCTGGAGTTTATGGTGCACCATAATACCGTCGTTGAGGACGCTTTCTTACGCTATTGGCCAATCGGCCGCATCCACTGAATGCAGAGCGTGCGGTGAGTGGGTGATTTCTGACTCGGGTAACCAGCGTCGTCGGTATTCGCCGTCTGGGTCATAAATTTGCGTCTGCTTGTCTAGATTAAAGCGACGCACGTCGCGCGCATCGGCGCCCACCCCCGCAATGTATTGCCAATTGCCCCAATTGGATCCAACTTCGTAGTCGATTAACTGCTGCTCGAAATACGCCGCCCCAAACCGCCAGTCTACCGAC
>CAYGNS010000294.1:1043-4107 GCA_964351295.1 uncultured Gammaproteobacteria bacterium | reverse complement strand
ACCGAAGAAGCCGTGGGCATGAGCTGCATGTACGATCTAACGTTCGTGAACGAACTCACACTAATGGAGCACGTAGCCTCTTTGCTGAACGATTAAGCTGGAACGCAGGAGGCTAATCGATAGTAACGGCGAACCAATTATGGTCTTTAACGTGTTGAGTGAGGCGGCGGCGGATCATGCATCCACTCCTAGCTTTGCTTGCGATTGAAGGCGGCAATTTCAAGCTTGTATAGGTCACTAGCCCATTCAGGCAAATTGTTCGAAAGTTTAGATATTACACCTTGTCTCAGAGCCAACACGAAACTATGTTTCGTTGCACTGAAGGCTTGCGAGCCAGAGTTATTCCATACGTACGTGTAATCGGCGATTTTCATTGCCAAACGCATGTTCGCCAGTGTTCGCGCAAATCTGAGAAAAACTTTCTCTTTTGGTACTGCATGACCACCTTGTGTTATCCGCGTCTGTACTCGCATATACGCAAGGTCTGGGCTATCAACGTGGACATGATTAAGAATGATCTCAAATCCAGCTTTTTGTGCGTCAACTATGAGTTTGATTTTCGACTCATGAGAAAAAACTGTTTCGGTCACAAAGGATTGACCAGTCTCTAAGTATTGGTCGCGTATTCTAGCCGCCAATTTTCCCATTTCGAGACTGTGCTTTCCGATCTCATCCGGATACTTTGCTTTTTCCAGTTCGTCTGCATTCACGAACGGAATTTTAATGTTGTGTGTTTCTAACCAAGGTTTGATCTGGTTATAGTAAAAGGTCGTTTTGCCCGCGCCGTTAATGCCAACAATAAGAACGAGAATCGGTTTTGTCTTATCGAGCATATACTGACGTTATACGATTCTATTGAGCAAGGATATTACCGGTAACGTCTACTCTTGTGCCGTCGACCAAAGTGCCGACGACCATGCCGTTTTCAGAACCCCAGCTAATCACTCTGGCTTCGCGGGCTGCTTCAGCATTTGCTATTGCCGCGTCGGTTACTTCGCCCGCTTGGATCTTATCTACAATGTCATCCATCATTGTTAACAGCATTCTATTTTCGTCACGCTCTGCCGGACTCGCTCTAAATGCTTGATCAATAATAAGAGCGAGTTCAGCGGGTGGTTTGCGACCACTGCGTTCTGCTAATAGCTCCAGCTTGCGTCGAGAAGCTTTATCAATTTTGGTTGACGTCATTTCAGGTGTTGCCATGGCATGTCTCCTGTTTCAATGAGAACTCAATTATGGCAGAGAATGTAAAAAGTTACCAAAAGTTACCCTAAAAATAAAAGAGATACGCGAATAGCATCAGATTGAGCTGTATCCGATCAATCTCCACTCTTATGAATTCGCTGAGTGGGCTTTCGGGTGTAGGTTACAGCGAGCTAAATATTGTTTAAATCAGGGGGGTAGGTCTTCGATTTAGGAGTCCAACGGCTACTTTGTTCGCGAGCAAAGCTGTGAGAAGGCTCATGCATGTAGCAAGGACGCATCATATTAAGACGAGCTTCTTCGTTCCCGAAATTTGCGCTAGGCCCCACTCTGCCATCACCTCCAATACTGGATAAATACTCCGCCCCTTGTCGGTGAGTTGGTAAATAGGCTTGCCCGTTTTGGGGTTTGCTTGATTGTTTATGATTAAACCGTTGCTGACCAGTAGCTTTAACCTTGCGGAAAGGATGTTCGTGGATATTCGCTCGGGAGATTCCAAGAATTCCTTGTAATTCGTTTTTCCAGCAAATAGATCTCTAATCACTAACATCGTCCATTTGTCACCAAATATGTCGAGTGAGCAAGATACGGGGCAGGGGGATCGGGGCGCATTTTTCATAGAAATATCGGGTCGTTTGGATCGAGTGGTTCGTAAGTGTAGATTTAATACTTGCAATAAACAAGTATCGTGTTAGGCCCCACATAGCTACTTGCAAAACGCAAGTATCAATATTTTTCTTCCCCCTGCATTGCTAATGCTGTGGGTAATTAACGAACGAACCGATAGGTGATATTCATGCGAAATCTTGTGTTTTCTATGGTGCTAACAAGCATCAGCGTCTCTGCTGCTGTTGCAAACAGCCTTGATGTTGTTGTTACTAACATACAGTCCGATGAGGGCAGAATTGGCTGCGGGCTATACGATTCATCAGGAAGCTTTCCGATGGGAGCCGACTTACTTGAGCAGATATGGATAGACGCAGAGGCGGGAAGTGTGCGTTGTCGATTTAACGATCTGCCATCTGGGCGATATGCAGTTGCGGTTTCGCATGACATCAATGAAAACGAGAAAACCGATACCAATTTTCTTGGTATTCCAAAAGAAGCCTGGGGGGTAAGCAATAATATTCGACCCTCATTGCGCGCGCCAAAGTTTGATGAGGCTGCATTCTTGATCGATTCCACGCCTCTTGAAATTGAAGTGGGAATAGACAAATGAAAAGGTTAAATGAACGCTACGGCGAATGGGCAGTCGTAACAGGCGCGTCGGATGGAATTGGGCGAGCGTTTGCTATCGAGCTTGCTCGCGCCAAGCTAAATATCATGTTGGTCGCGCGTAGCGAGTGCCGACTCAAGAGCCTTGCTAAACAGCTGGAGGAGCAGTTTTCTATAGATACACGTGTACTTCCCGCCGATCTTGCCACTCAAGGTGGCGTAGAAACAATGCTTGAATCAGTCTCGAGCCTAGATGTGGGGGTTTTTGTAGCCGCTGCAGGCTATGGAACCTCCGGAGATTTTGTAGCTAACTCTGTCAGCGCAGAGCTCGTTATGCTTGCAGTAAATTGCTTGGCCGTAATGCAACAGACCCACTATTTTGCAAGACACTTCTCGGAGCGAGGCAGAGGGGCGATCATACTGCTTTCATCGCTCGTGAGCTTTCAAGGCGTGCCGAGGGCAGCCAACTACGCAGCTTCTAAGGCCTATATTCAATGCCTGTCCGAGGGGTTAAGAGTTGAACTCAAAGCAAAGAATGTTGATGTGCTCTCAGTAGCTCCAGGTCCGGTAAATAGTGGCTTTGCGCAGCGCGCGAATATGAATATTGGGGCTGCTGATACACCGGAAATAGTCGCAAAACATGCGC
>CAYGNS010000294.1:0-1033 GCA_964351295.1 uncultured Gammaproteobacteria bacterium | reverse complement strand
GGCCAGGCTTCTGGGGCAAACTGCTTGGCTTTTCCTTAGCATTCACTCCGCGCTGGGGCCGAATACAAATTATGCAAGCCGTTATGCGGGGTATGACTAACAAGCAAGACCAAGCGGCGGATTTATGAAGCAACGATATCGATTAATACATTGGTTGCGCAGGTGTAGTGTGGCTACTTTCTTGATATTGGTAGGACTATTAGGCGGCTGTAAGGTTGGCAGTCAATTTAAACTGGTAGACAAATCAGCTATTGAGCTTGCGGAGAATCGATCGCTGCTGCTCGTTATAACGTATATCGAAACAGGCACAGACAGCGCCAAAAATAGAGTGTTTTGGAGGCACGTAAGACATGTCTTTACAACGATGGAGCAACACGACGGCCTAGTTGGTTACGCGGTAAGACGAGAGTTGTTTGGTAACAAAGGTTGGACTATAAGCGTATGGCAGGATGAAGAAAGCAAAAAGAAATTTGTGGATTCAAAGCCTCATCGAGAGGCTATTAAGAATGGCTTACCCGCGTTGACTAAAACTATTTTTATATCTTTACCCATCAACGCTAAACAACTGCCCATGAAATGGCATGAGATAGATAAAATAGTCTCTGATTCGAAGTAATGTGAGGTCCTTCCCCGGGGATCGTCGCCACAGAAGCAAACTCTATAACGCTAGGGCGCATAGCAGACTCTATAATGAAATGCCAAGCTAGCTTATCCCACCAAGAGATTTACTTATGAACTCTATATTGTCGACTGATCGCCTGCGGTTTTTGCTGAATCGATTTCGCGAACGGCTGTGGGTAAAACCTCTTGTTGTGTGTTTGGTGTCGGTTGGCGCTGTGTTTGTGGCCAAATTGGCCGAAGACAGTGGGATAAACCGTTACGTTCCCGAA
The DNA here is from genome assembly GCA_964351295.1 of uncultured Gammaproteobacteria bacterium. GTDB lineage: Bacteria > Pseudomonadota > Gammaproteobacteria > Arenicellales > Arenicellaceae > Arenicella. Next base: position 143 of record CAYGNS010000294.1, on the reverse strand, counting down.
GTGGGTGCTGAAACGCTAGAAACTCTCTTGGCGATTATGGCCTCCAGCATGTTGGTGATAGCCACTTTTTCGGTATCGTCGATGGTATCGGCCTATGCGGCTGCCAGCAGTACGGCTACTCCGCGATCATTTGCTCTGGTGGT
>CAYGNS010000293.1:0-4112 GCA_964351295.1 uncultured Gammaproteobacteria bacterium | reverse complement strand
AAGCATACCGAGGAGGGCGTTGAGGTTTTGGTGTCAGTCCAAGTAGACATTGTCGTTGGCAAGGATATAGTTATTCAAAAAGATATAAAATTCAAAGACTTAGGCCTTCTTGTTATTGATGAGGAACATCGCTTTGGGGTGCGGCAAAAGGAGCAACTCAAACGCTTGCGCAGTCAGGTGGATATCCTCACGCTTACTGCTACGCCTATCCCCCGCACGCTAAACTTTGCGCTGAGCGGCTTGCGCGATATTTCGGTTATTGCCACGCCACCGAAAACTCGGTTGTCGGTAAAAACCTTTGTCCGCGAATGGAACGACCAAACGCTCAAGGAAGCCATTACGCGCGAAATTAGACGTGGTGGCCAAGTGTATTTCTTGCACAACGAAGTAAACACCATTAACAAGATTCGCGAACAGCTCGAAGACCTCGTGCCTGAGGCGCGCATCCGAATTGGCCATGGCCAAATGGGCGAGCGCGAGCTTGAATCGGTGATGCGCGATTTTTATCATCAACGATTCAACGTGTTGCTCTGTACCACCATTATTGAAAGTGGAATTGATATACCCAGCGCGAACACCATTATCATTAACCGTGCTGATCGCTTTGGCTTGGCGCAAATGCACCAATTACGAGGTCGTGTGGGGCGCTCGCATCACCAAGCGTATGCGTACATGATTACCCCACCCATTAACGCCATAACCAGTGATGCGCGCAAGCGCCTGGAGGCTATTGAAGCACTCAATACTTTGGGGGCGGGATTTGCATTAGCTTCGCAAGACCTTGAGATACGAGGTGCCGGCGAATTGCTGGGCGAATCGCAAAGCGGTGTAATCGATCAAATTGGCTATAGCATGTACTCTAACTTTTTAGAGCAAGCCATTAAAACCATTCAGCGGGAGCGCCGACGCAAGCGCGGCGAGCCGGCACTCGAAGAAGACATCGCGCAAAGCAGTGTCGACAACGTAGAGATTAATCTGAATTTACCCGCTCGGTTCCCCGACGCTTACGTGCCCGATGTGCACATTCGCTTGGGTATGTACAAGCGCATTGCGAGCGCCCCTAGCCGAGCCGTGTTAGACGAACTTGAGATGGAGTGTGTTGATCGCTTTGGTTTATTGCCCGATGCAGCTAAGAATCTGTTTAAAATTGCCGCGTTAAAACTGGGCGCTGCAAGATTAGGTATTACCACTATTGAAGCGGGGCCAAAGGGCGCTATTATTAAGTTTGGCGAAGAGCCTGAAATTAATTTTGAGCAGCTCTTGCAACTAGTAGCCGCGCAACCATCTTTGTATCGATTTTCAGGACCGCACAATTTGAGTTTGTCGAAACAATTGCCAGAGATTGCGGATCGTTTTGCGGTAGTGGAAGCCTTTTTGTCGCATTTTAATGACAGTTAATGCTTATTAATAACCTTCTAATTATTTTTAATGGCTAGGAGTAAGTTTGATCGTGACGTGCACAGTTATGCTGCTTCGCAGTGGCAGGAAAAGTAGTGGCAGGCAAACCGCTTAATGGCTAACGAAGTTCTACAAATTGGGCAACACCGCATCGAAATCGTGCGAAATGCGCGGCGCAGGCGTATTGCCTTAGAGATTACGGGCACTGGTATAAAATTACGCAGCCCTCTACGTAGTGCGCTCAAGACACTGCTTGCCTTTGCGCAGAGCAAAGAGCATTGGCTAGATCGCCATGCGCAATCCTTACCCGCCCCTTTGCCACCGCTTGAGCCCTTCAATGGCATGACGCTGCGCGTATTTGCCTACACGGTGCGGTTGCACTACGACTTTACGCGAGCTGGCCAAGCGTCACTCGATTATGCGCGTGGACGGTTGATAGTACCTGTGGGGCGAAATGCTAATCCGCAACTCGCGGCTAAACGCAAACTGCGAACCTGCTTAATGGCGCTCGCTACCGAGCACATTGCGCAGCGCAGCGCTGATTGGGCGCAAGAGATGCACTTAAAACCGCGCTCGATCGTGGCTAAAGACTATAAACGGCGTTGGGGAAGCTGCGACCGGCGGGCTAATTTAAGCTTTAATTGGCGGCTGATGTTTGCGCCCACGGCGGTGATCGATTACGTAATCGTGCATGAACTCGCGCATATTCGAGTGTTTAACCATTCGCCCGCGTTTTGGCGATTGGTTGCCACGCATTATCCTCGGCACACAGAGGCGAAAGCGTGGCTCAATACCCATTCGGCAGAATTGTACCGCCTACAATTTAACTAGCTGTGCAGCAGAGCGGTTCATCCGCCGGCGCCTTGTTGCATTAGCAAGTAGTAGGCTGAAGTGCCTTTTACCAAGCTGCTGATTGCCACGCGCTCGTTGGTGCCATGAAAGCCACTCAAGTCATCGGCATTAACCACCATGTATTGATACCGATACGAATCGTCCGCTATCTTGCTGTAATGCTTGGTGTCGGTGCCCGCCACCGTGATGCCCGGCACCACGACTACATCGCCATACACTTGCTGTGTGACGCGCTTTAGCAGCGCAAAGGGCTCGTTTTGCCACGACGACACGTTCGATGCCATGCTCGGGTCTTGCCCCTCGTGCAGCGTAATCTCTACTCGTTCATCGTTAATAACACGAGTTAGATGCGCCACTATGTCTTCGGGCGTATCGCGTGGATGCAAGCGGAAGTTGATGGTGGCTTGGGCGGAAGGCGTAATGACATTTACTTTAACACCAGCCCGCAATAAGGTCGGCGCTATCGTGGTTCGCAACATTGCGTTACCACTTGGTTGATTACCCAATTGCTGTTCAATCAGACCACCAAATAACCATTTATTGGCTGCGAGCATTCTAAGTAAAAATCCACTATTGCGGGCAATGCCGTCAATCATTTCTCCACTCAAACCGTCTAAACCGCCAGGCATAGGGTTGGCGCGAATCTTAACCAGCGCTTGCGCTAATATGTCCACTGCAACTTCCTTTGCTGGCATGGATGAATGGCCGCCAGGCCCGTGCGCAACAAGGTCGTAATTCGCCCAGCCTTTTTCGGCAACATTAATGGGGGCTACCAGTTTGTCTACGCCCTGTACTACGCCGTCGGTGACAAATGAGCCCTCGTCGAGCGACCAAGCGAGCTGCACGCCTTGGGCCCGCAGATGTTCGGTAATCCCGGCCGCGCCTAGATCTCCCCCTACTTCTTCATCATGCCCAAAACTCAGGTAAATGGTGCGTTGTGGAGTAAATCCTTCGGCTAGCAGCAGGGTGACGGCTTCGAGCATGGCGATCATGCCGCTTTTATCGTCCAGCGCTCCCCTACCCCAGACATAGCCGTCTGCCACTTCGCCCGCGAACGGTGGATGGGTCCAATCGTCTTCTGTGCCCGGCGCAATGGGCACTACATCGTAATGCGCGGTAAGTAAGATGGGTTGTAACGTAGGATCGGTGCCTTGCCAAGTGAATAACATGGAGTGGTCTGCGATGAGTTCTAAGCCGAGCTGCGCATGCACCTCTGGGTAGGCGCTACGTGCCCACTCTACGTAGGCTTTAAACGGCGCCACCTGTTGCGTTCCGGCATCGCCTGTGGAGATTGTTTCAAAGGTGATCGCCTGTGACATATTACGCACCACGCGGGCTTCATCCACAGGCAACGATACCAACTCGGGCAGCGCCTGCGAAGCCGTACCAAAGCTCCAAGTACGCACCAAGATCACGGCAATCAGCAAGCCTAACGCCAAGCCAGAATAGAGAAAAAATTTACGCATTCTTAAAACCCATACTTTTGCTTAATAAGCGATCGATAATACCTGCTGTAGTGGGCTTAGCAATCCAGCGCGAGTTGGACAAAAATCGCTAGAGTACCAAGAAGAATTCTAATAGCTCGCTAGCTCCTTTTATTTTCATTCTTCTTTACTTTTAGAGCCTATCTAGTCTCTCTGTCAATTAACTTGTTTTCTCTATGCTTTAAGTCTTCGATAAACGCGGGATGATTGAACGTCCGCAACTGAATTTGATAAATATCTTATAGAGGTGTTATTTGGAGAAACGCGCACTTTTTAAATCTATCGTTCATAAAGCGTATGCGGTAGGCTAAAAAAATGGTTCGAATCTTGATTTTTGTCACGTTGCGCGTTACATTCTCTCGAAATGATTAAGACTTT
>CAYGNS010000292.1:0-4116 GCA_964351295.1 uncultured Gammaproteobacteria bacterium | reverse complement strand
GTGCTGGGAAACCAACGCCGAGTACTTTAACACCTGCAGGCTCTTCATAGCGTCGAATGATATTCGACGAGTGCTCGCGAGGTCCGTAATCCTTAACAGCTTGTTTGAAAACGTTAACCAGCATCGGCGAGAACTCAAGCGGCACACCATGTTGCTTAGCTAGCTCGTCAAATAAGCCAATATCTTTAACCACTAAGTCCATAGTGAAATTGATATCGCGGCTGCCATTTAAGATTACCTGCGATTCAGTTTCGTGTACAAACGACGTACCCGAAGACGCCTTAATGGCTTCGTAAGCCACATTCATATCGCACCCAGCCTTTTTAGCGACCGTGAGCGCTTCGGCACAGGCCACCAGGTTCATAGTCGCTAAATAGTTGGTCAATACTTTTAATAAAGAAGCTGAACCCAATTCCCCAGTATGCACTACCCGTCTGCCCATAATCGTTAGGATCGGCAGCACTTGATCAAAGGCTGCCCGCGAGCATCCGGCAAATATCGAGATATTACCGGTATCGGCGCGATGACAACCGCCCGAAACTGGACAATCAACCGGCATGGCGCCAGTCGCCGCCACTAGACCACCAATGCGCTTAATCTCATTCGAGTCGGTAGTGCTCATTTCTAACCAAACTTTGCCAGCACTGAGCCCTTTAATAACCCCGTCTTCACCCTCCATCACCTGCGAACACGCGGCGGGGCTCGGCAGACAGGTGATCACCACATCCGCCCATTCAGCGAGCTCTTGAGGTGATTGCGCCGCGATGGCTCCGCGCGCAACAAAGGCCGCTACATGGTCTGGATTGAGGTCTCGAACCATCAATTCGACCCCATTGCGCAGTAAGGTACCAGACAACTTCCCACCCACATTACCGAGGCCGACAAAGCCTACTTTTAGATTTTCGATCATGTTTTGTTAGTACACCGATGTTTGTAATTCGTTAGAAAAGGAACAAGCGCGTAGCTTACGTTATGCTTCACGTCTCGACAATTAGGTCTTACTACTATCGCACTCAATGTAAGGCACACCGCGCTCGCCGGTTTACATTTTGAACCGAGACAGACTTGCATTGGATCAACTCAACAGAGTCTTGCTATTTGTGTACTAACAATCGCTTATTATTGTTGGAGGGTGTAAAACCTTAAATTGAACAATGTTAAACTAGTGCTCCTAGGATAATTCAGACCACTTAACCATGAACACATTTTTAGAGTTGCTTGACGAAAAGCGCGTGTTGCTAACCGATGGCGCGACCGGCACTAATTTATTTGCGTTGGGGCTACAATCGGGTGACTCTCCCGAGTTTTGGAATGTTGATTACCCTGAGCGTGTGGCTCAGCATTACCGCAGCTTTATTGAGGCTGGCTCAGACATCATTCTTACCAATACCTTTGGCGGTAACTCCTATCGGCTCAAGCTACATGACGGTGAATCGCGGGTTGCTGAGTTAAATCGTGCGGCCGTGACAATATTGGCAGCCGAAATTAAGGCGAGTGGACGCAAAATCGCCATCGCGGGTTCGATGGGTCCTACAGGTGAAATACTCGAACCAAGTGGTACTACCACAATCGCTGACGCCGCGGACTCGTTCGCAGAACAGGCGCAGGCCTTGCAAAGCGGTGGAGCGGACGTACTGTGGATTGAAACGATTTCGTCTCGCGAAGAAGCAATTGCGGCGGTACGCGGGGCCGCGACTGCAGGGCTACCCATAGTAATGACTATGAGTATAGATACCAATGGTCGTACCATGATGGGCTTAACTCCAGCCGATCTCGTGGAATTACAAAACGAGCTAGACGTTCCCCTCAACGCCTACGGTACTAATTGTGGATTAGGCGCGGCTGAAGTGGTGGCGGCCATCGTAAATATGCGTACGGCCGCAGCGAACCATCAGGTCGACCCAATATTGGTTGCAAAAGGTAACTGTGGTATTCCTGAGTGGATTGAGGGCAAAATTGCGTACAACGGAACACCTACATTAATGGCGCGTTATGCCGGGATGGTTATCGACGCGGGTGCTCGCATTGTGGGTGGTTGTTGTGGAACTAGCCCCGAACACGTTGCCGCTATGCGCGCAGCAGTGGACGCGCATTTAGCCGATACAGCTAAGCGTAGCGTGCCAACGCTCAAAGAAATTGTGGCCGAGCTAGGGGAAGTATCAAAAGGGGCTCAAGCACAAATGGCTGGAGATCTTAGTATAGAAGGTGGTTCAAACACATCAGGGGATCGTCGCGAGCGTCGCAGCCGACGTCGGTAATAGCGCCTGCGGCTCACATAAATCGCGCGGCTCACACCATGTCGCGCTTAGATACTTGTTTACCCAGCAATACCCGTAAATTCATACGAATCAACCCGCGCCGCGCCATATAGACGCTGTCTGCGCGCCGACAGGCTCGCCAAGATTTGTTTAGCCGAGATCGCGTTAGAGTTCAACGTTTGAACCGTGCTGGTTTGTTCTGCATACGCCGTGATCTCGCTGTTAGACGCGCTTGGCGCCGAAACCAGTGATACATTGCGCAAAGCAGAACGACTGGTTTGGGAGGCTTGAGGAGTGGCTTTTTTGTTCATGCACGCATGATAGGCCTGCATCAGTAGTTAAAGAAATACTAAGAATCTATTATCTAATAATCACTAGTTATTGATGGTGCTGCTAAGGCTTACAATGCAAGACTCTGATTTTAGCGCTCGCGCTCGTCGATTGCCTGTTCTAGCCCTATTCTACTAACCGATTCTAATTCCCCTACCGATTGCCTCGTGCTATCGCAATTTTAAATCACCCCAACCTTGAATAAAGATCATGATGCAGGACAGCAATATTCCCGTTCTAGTCGCCGTTGGACAAATCACCCAACACTCTAGTCAGAGCGAACTTCTAACTCCTATCGATTTAATGGTGAGAGCTGGCGAAGCGGCGCTAACAGACAGCGGATCTAATACCTTGCGCCATGCTATTACTAACGTCAGCGCCGCCGGCTTAACGGTTGATAACGACCAGGTTAAAACGCCCTTCAAGCAGGCTTACGATAATGTACCGCACATAGTTGCCACTCGTTTGGGACTTGGTCAGTGTCGTTTTAGTTATGCGGCTCCTGGTGGCAATACGCCTCAATATCTGATCAATCATCACGCGCAACGTATTATTGAAGGGCATGAGGACACCGCCCTAGTTATTGGTGGCGAAGCGCTCGACAATATGCTTCGCCGCTTTTCGCCATGGTATAAATTATTCACACCATGGCGCGGTTGGCGTGGCAAAACGGGCACGTTGCCCGAGCCTATCGGCGACGCACGTCCAGGCAATACGAAGCACGAGGGGCTTTACGGCCTCACGCTCCCAGCGCAGGTATACCCCTTATTTGAAAACGCGTTACAGGCTCATTACGGGCGATCACGAGCAGAACATCTGCATTCTATCGGTAACATGTTTAGCGCGCTGACCACGATTGCAAGTCGCAATCCCGATGCATGGTTTCAAACGGAGCGCACTGCCGAGGAACTCACAACCGCAACACCGAGCAATCGCATGATTGCCTACCCTTATACCAAATACCTAAATTCGATTATCAAAGTGAATCAAGCTGCGTGTGTTGTTGTGACCAGTGTAGCGCGCGCCAAGGCCTTAGGCATTAGCTCGGATCGTTGGGTCTACCTCAATGGTTTTGCCAGCCAAAATGAACATTGGTACATGAGCGAGCGAGAGAATTACTATTCATCGCCTGCACTGCGCGCAGCCGCGCAACGAGCGTTGGCGATGGCTGGCATTGGCATCGACGATATTAACCTGCTTGATCTGTACAGCTGCTTTCCCTCGGCACTGCAAATTGCCTGCGATGAGCTTAGGATAGCCCACGATGATACGCGCGGCCTAAGCTTAACCGGCGGTTTGCCCTATTTTGGCGGTCCAGGCAATAATTACGCGTTGCATGCCATTGTGGCAATGGTGCAAGGGCTACGCGAGCGGGCCAACAGTTACGGCTTGATTAACGCCAATGGGTGGTACCTAACTAAACATGCGGTGGGCGTTTATTCCAACCATCGACCCGCGTCTTATGCGTTGGGCCTCGCTGCTCAACAAGAGTTAAGTCGGGCGCAAGTACCATGTTTTATTGAAGCGC
>CAYGNS010000291.1:3439-4118 GCA_964351295.1 uncultured Gammaproteobacteria bacterium | reverse complement strand
TCCTCAGGCTGCGGTACTATTTTGCAGCTTGGCGCTAATTTAACGAAGGGGCTAGGCGCGGGCGCCGACCCTGATATTGGCCGACAAGCGGCCATTGAAGACCGCGAGCGTATAGCCGAAGCTCTGCGAGGCGCCGATATGGTGTTTATCACTGCTGGAATGGGTGGAGGCACGGGCACTGGCGCAGCGCCAGTCATCGCCGAAATTGCCCGTGATTTAGGTGCTTTGACGGTTGCGGTTGTGACTCGTCCATTTAAATTTGAAGGCGCTCGTCGTGATCGATTAGCTGAACAAGGTTTAAAACTATTGAAGAACTCTGTTGATTCGTTAATCACCATACCGAATGAGAAATTGCTGGAGGTGATGGGTAAAGATGCGTCACTGCAAGATGCGTTTGCAATGGCCAACGATGTGTTGCGCAATGCCGTACAGGGCATTTCCGAGCTGATTACCAGTCCTGGATTGATCAATGTGGATTTTGCCGATGTAAGAACGATTATGTCGGAAATGGGACAGGCCATGATGGGTTCGGCTTCGGCCTCGGGCGCAACCCGCGCTACCGAAGCGGCGCGCAACGCTCTGAGTAGTCCACTGCTTGAAGATACGTGTATTCGCGGTGCAAAAGGCTTGTTGGTCAATGTGACGGCCGGGCCTGATTTGAGCATCGGTGAGTTTGGTG
>CAYGNS010000291.1:2667-3429 GCA_964351295.1 uncultured Gammaproteobacteria bacterium | reverse complement strand
TTTGGTGAAGTGGGCAATCTGATCCGCGACATGGTGTCTGAAGACGCCAATGTAGTGATTGGTACCTCGATTGATCCGAACATGAAGGATATGTTGCGCGTCACCATGGTGGCGACTGGCATACAAGAAGGTAATGCAGATTCTGCCGCACGCCCATACGCGGTGGTAAAGCCTGTGCAACGAGCCGTAGGTGGATCTTACGACCCATTGCCAGTAGAAGAACTGCAGCCAGAACCGACTCTTATCAAATCGCGCCGCGCATCTGAGTTGGAAAATCTACCCTTGTATGAAACCGATGGCCGTAGTCGTTTGGATGTGCCGACATTTTTGCGTCGTCAAGCTGATTAAACTTGCTTAGTAGATAGGAACGACGAAATTAATGCAGGCTCGATTACGCAGAGGCTCAAGTCGACTTAGCTTGGTAGGCACCGAGTCGAATGTCTATGTTATGGCGTGTGTCTAAGGGACGCTATATTGTTCGTTCGGCGGCCGCCAGAAGTGATACGCGAAGGCTACACAATTACTCCCGTTTGGTGTAGCATTCGCAACTTCGACCAGACAATTTGTCTACTTTCTTGCGGAATTTCACATTTAGCCGCGCGGGTCGAGATAACTTCGGTTCCTTTGCTAGCCCTTTAGCAAGGAAACCATTGCCGCTTTTTTGGCGTCGCGTTTTTTGTTATTGTTGCAGCCATTGATGTGCTCTAGCGAGCAATTGTAATCAAGCAGTCAAAATAGACTGCAAAATTGCCCGCAGATTGA
>CAYGNS010000291.1:0-2657 GCA_964351295.1 uncultured Gammaproteobacteria bacterium | reverse complement strand
CTTTTGACCGGGTCGCGAGTCATTTCGCGGGCGAGTCGGTAAGCTAAATAGAAAGGCATTCATTGCAACCAAATAGGTAGGGACTATCAATCGATGATACATCAGCGAACTCTTAAAAATGTTATTAGAGCCACCGGTGTGGGTTTACACACGGGTGAGAAAGTTTATTTAACACTTAGGCCCGCGCCAATCGACACGGGTATTGTGTTTCGACGCGTGGACTTAGATCCGGTAGTAGAGCTGGCAGCTACGCCAGAACGCGTCGGCGACACACGCCTATCCACCGCCCTGCAAGAAGGGGATGTAACGGTATCAACGGTCGAGCATTTAATGTCGGCGTTGGCGGGATTAGGGATTGATAATATTTACGTTGAACTCACTTGTCCTGAAGTGCCCATTATGGATGGCAGTGCAGCTCCGTTTGTATTTTTAGTGCAGTCGGCTGGCGTGGTTGAGCAAGATGCTCCCAAAAAATTCATTCGTATTATTAAGTCCGTTGAAATCAAAGATGGCGACAAATGGGCTAAGTTTGATCCGTTCGAAGGATTTAAAGTTTCGTTTTCGATTGATTTTGATCACCCCATTTTCGCCAAATCCCCGCAGCAAGCGACGGTCGATTTCTCGACCACCTCTTTTGTTAAAGAGGTTAGCAGAGCGCGTACTTTTGGCTTTATGCATGAAGTTGAAGCACTGCGAGAGGCCGGACTGGCGCGCGGGGGCAGCCACGATAATGCCATCGTGATGGACTCGTACTCAATCCTCAACGATGACGGATTGCGCTACGAGGATGAGTTTGTAAAGCATAAAATATTAGATGCGATTGGCGATTTGTACTTATTAGGGCATCCACTTATTGGTGCATTCAGTGCACATAAGTCAGGACATGCGCTAAACAATCGACTACTACGCGCTATGGTGAATCAAAAAGATTCATGGGAATTAGTGACATTCGCCGATCCAGCTGATGCCCCTATTCCGTTTATGCATTTAGCGCATTCATAGAAAATTCAGATCACGTTGTTCGGCTCTTGTAGCCGTTGCGCAGAATGTGCGCGCTTCGTGGTGGTTGTGTGCGGTGGATTTAGGCGGTCTGCTTGCACTGAAGATTTAAGTTTGATTAGCCGAATCACGCAGTGTCGCGGCTAATCGCTGTAACGATGCAGATAAGTCTGGATCGACAATATGGTTGGAAAGTTGTGCGATGAGCGCAGCCGATTTGCGTTGGTTTTCTTTAGACTCTTGGCTTAGCTGAGTGTTCAGTTGAGAGTCCGCGCTTAACTGCGGTGCTTGGTGGTTTGTATCGGTGGCCTTGTAAACAGATTCGTTGCCATCAAGGTTGCTCAGATCAACCTTGGCGGTTGCCAAGACGCTAATGGTTAAGCTTGCAATGCTGATGGTTTGTGCGGACGCGGAGGTTTGATACGAAGTTTTTTCTAGGCTAGCGCGCAAACGCTGGCACAGACTTAAATCTTGGACGACAGCGTGGTTTAGGCGTTCGAGCAACGAAGAGTGTGAGTGACGTAACTGGGTGGCTATGCCAGGGTTAGCACAGCTAATACACAGGTGCAGTGAATGTAGTTCTTGGTGTGCATTACTTAGGCTCACCGAGTTGATGAGAGAGGTTGGTGGTGTTTGGTGTGTTGCCGCCGATGTATGGTTTAAGTGTTGCACAATGACGGGTGATAGCCGCGTGCTCAGTTCTAACGTGAGTTGCACTGACGCAACCACGGGTAATTTATTGAGTAAGGATTCTAATGTAGCCATGATGTTTGCCGCATTAGATCGAAACGCGTGCGAGTAGTAAAAAGGGCTGTTTATGTGGTTTTAGTTCACGCATTATTGGACTTTAGCACTTATGGTATTTGCGTGCGAGACGGCTCAAAGCACAAAGAATTGAATTAAGACTTTAAGAGATAGAATAGCAGATATTAAAATTTTGGTGCGGTACCCGCCGATCTGAAATTAAGCCGATCACCCAATGATCGAAACTAAATTGACCGACCGAATTAAAGAGGTTGCCCCATTTTGAAAATATTACTGTTACATGATCGAAGCTCTAAACGAGGCGTACAGACATTTTCTGGCCAAAAATTACTTTGGGCTGGCGTATTTGTTTTGATTTTGCTGCCGATTTTGGCTGGAGGATTGTCTTACTGGACCATTGCTTCGATCGATCGTGCATTAAATCCTTTTGTAGACCCTGAATATCGCATCGCGGTGGAATCCAGGGTGAGTGAACAGGAGGCCGAGATTAAAAAGACGCGCGAATATGTGCGCCGCCATATGGATGTTTTAGGGCGACAAATTGGGGGCTTGCAAGCGCAAGTTTCGCGCATTGCCGCTGTCGAAAAACGTATATCTGAGGTAGCGGGTATTGATTTAGCCGACTTTCACTACACCGAAACGCTGCCGATCGGTGGTGTGGCGTTGCAGGATAACCAAGACTCAGAGCAAATCGATATCGAGAACGCCATTACGGTGATCGAGCAAGAGCTCTCGTTACAGGAGTCGGCGATTGCTGCAATGGATTTTATGTTGTCAACGCGCAACCTTGAAAACCAGCAGACCCCGGCAGGTTGGCCCGTCAAAGGCGGATGGGTGTCGTCTAATTTTGGTTCAAGAATGCATCCAATGACGGGTAAGAAGCAGTTTCATCG
>CAYGNS010000290.1:0-4132 GCA_964351295.1 uncultured Gammaproteobacteria bacterium | reverse complement strand
GCCTAGCACAGCTGGACTCATACCCTTTAACGTACCACCAAAGCTCCCGATGGCCGTGCGAGTTGCCGCAACAATAAACACTTGATTCATGTAAACAAGACCTGTTTTCTAAATTAAAAAGATGGGTTAGTTTAACAAATTGAAGCAGCCCTAATGCAGGCAAAATAGATCAGTTAACGTCTTCAGCTTGCTGGTGTTCAAGAGCTCTTAGAGCCATCAATGATGCGCTAACAGAATACTAGAGAGAAATAAGCTCGTCTTGTAGCAGCCAGATTTCCTGTAATTCTAAGTCGGCGATCACTTGGGCAAGCTCATACTCGCCCATTTCTGAAAAGGGATTGGGGGACTGAATTGCTTGCGGGCGCCATAAGTCAAAAGTCATGATAACGCTCGCTAACGTCAACACCATTATTGTCATCGCCCAGGCTGGTCGAACGCCAAATAGAGATTGAACAAGACGTTGTGAGTGGTTAGGCTGTGGCCGGGTTGCTTTTGCGTTCTCGTGGACCGGGGTAACAGGAAACTGTTCGAGTCGCTGGGCAGACATAATGATGCGCTCGGCCAAATCTTCGGGAGCCGACAGAGACGGCCGTTGTAAGGGCTCGAAAACATTTTTTGGATAATGATCGTTCTGCATAACTATTTCCCGTAGCCTATTTTTGCGTACCGCGTTGCGGTAAGTTGTTCTGACTCGAATAGTGCATCTGACTGGCTGACTAAGGCGGCCAGCTTGCGCTTAGCCCTCGCCAATATAGACTCGAGTGCTTTAAGACCCACGCCCAAAACCTCGGCTGCCTCGGATTGTGGTACGTTATTAAAGACCACTAGATTAAGTGCATCGCGTTCGCGCTCGGCTAGCTGCGTCATACCAAACTCCAAAGCCGATTGCCGCGCCAGATTGGTACGTCGGTCATGTAAGCCATCATCCTCGCCCGACACTTCACTGCGCTGATGGGCGTAAAGTTCATCTACGAATGTTTGAATGCGTTGGTCGTTGCTGCGTACCCTTCGCAACTGGTCGCGACATTCATTGAGTACTACGCGATAGAACCAAGTGGTAAATCGCGACTTGTCAGAATTATAGCGATGAGGATGCTGCCACAGCTTGATAAATGCGGTTTGTACTGCGTCTTCCGCGTCCGCTCGCGACTGCAAAGTATGTGCCGCGTACTGATAAAAACGTGGCGTATGCCGTTTAACAAGCACAGCAAACGCCTGTGTATTTCCACAACACACCAATTCCACAAGGTCTTCGTCAGACTGGCTAGCGAGTTCCCTGTTCATCTGGCATATAGTCATCGGGGACAGGCGTTTGCGCTCGCTATCGCTATTCCTTGGCTTCTTTATAAGCTTCCTTCGCGGCCTTCATCGCTTCGCGATGTTTTTCGCGCATCGCTCTACTCGCTTCTTGGCGCTCCTCGGGAGTAACGACGCCGTCACCATTTGCATCCATTAAATCAAAACGCTCTTTGGCATTGGTCATAAATTCATTTTCATCGATATTGCCATCTTGATTCGTATCGACCTTAGCCAGCATAAAGTCTTCCATTTTTTTATGGCGTTCATGCATGCGGTGCTCCATTTTGTTCGGCTGCTTAGCTACATCGGCATCTCCACCGTGATTATGCGCCTGTGTGGATAGCGATATACCCATAAAGCACAGCGCCAAAGTGAGTGAATATGCAAAATTGTTTTGAACTTTAGTCATGATTTGATCTCCAGTTTAGTAAATTTACAGAGGCTTTTTTCAATGCTTCGTCTTAGGTACGATTCTCATGCCGAAATCCTGCACATTCTTGGCCTTTTTTTAGCTGAAAGGTCAGCATGCAATGATTATGAATTACAATAGCATCAGATATAGATGCAGATACTTAAAGTTACTATGCAGCCATTAAACGAATCAGTGTCCAGCGCTTGGGATCAATATTGGCAAGGCGACAAAACGGGACACGCCTATGCTGATCTCGGTATTAGTCAGCCAGCATTGCAGGAATTTTGGACACGTAGGCTCAACACTGTGTTGAGTGAATCTCAGGCGATTAGTATGATTGACCTTGCCTGCGGCAACGGTGCTTTAACGGAACTCGCTCATTCAATCAAAGGCTCCTCCTCGCTAACGCAAACCTGTTTGGATGTGTCAACTTCCGCATTGCACAATATTAAACAGCGACTGCCGCATGTTATTACGGTGTGCAGCAACATGAATCCAATTGATTTAAACTCGAGCTCATTTGATCTTGTGGTGAGTCAATTTGGCATTGAGTACGCTGGAACAAATGCGTTTAACGAAGCTATGAGATTAGTGGCTCCAGGCGGCTATGCGATGTTTGTCATGCATAGGCAGTCCAGCGTAATCGAGCATGAGAGTCGGACGAACTACGATGCAATAACGCAGATGCTAGCCACGGAGTTACTTGAGCAAACGGCCACACTCTTAACAGCGGGTTACCAGGTCATGCGGAGCAACGAAAATTCAGACAAAGTTGAGTTTAAACGCAAAGCCGCTTTATTTAACGCAGCGGTTAAAGGCGTTGAGGATATCTTAGAGTCCTACGGTATTGACGTAACCGCTGGTACTATCCATCGCTTGTATAACGATGTGGCCCAAATCGTTGAGAACATGCCCAAATATAATGAGGCTGAAGTCCTTGAATGGTTACATAGAATGCAAAGCGAGTTAACGACTTACCAAACCCGTATGGCGTCAATGCTCAAAGCTGCTCTGAGCAATGAGCAGCAAGCTAAACTAAAAACAGATTTCACCGACGCTGGTTTTCAAATCGCCATCGCGGATGACCTATTCGATACGCAAGGCGGCCAAATGTTAGGTTGGGCCTTTTGCGCTCAGAAGTCGACCTAACGGGTTTTATCTATTATGAATGAACAAGTAAAAACTTGGGCTAGTGCGTGCTTGAGCAATGCGATCTACGAGTTGATGGATCGGGGCGTATTCGATGAGTTGCTCATTGAGGCAAAGCCGGCTTGGGCGTTACCAGAAACGTTGGTGATTGGTCAGGCGCGCATCAAAGGAAATGTTAACAACTTCTTTTGGATACTTTGTGGAGACGCGCCCACGTTGTGCATCGAAAGCACTTTGGCGGCGAATCCGCGTTTGGCTTTGCGGCATTTTTCCTACGTTTGGCAACGCGATATTGGCGTAGCGACAGACGATAATGCCGAACAAATAAAAAAAGCCGAAGCACTACTCGACCTCACCTTAATAGATGAGCTGTGGTCCAGCACTCTAACGTGAACGTTGTAGAACACTGAATCTTTGGATAAATAGTGCGTCACCCCACCACGGGGCACCACCTACAGTTCAAGGTTCTACTTTAAATAGTCATTCGACCACCCTCGCGCCTTCCCTTCGCAGAGCCTCATAAGTTTCCGTTGGCTCAGTACTTAAGAACTCAGCTTACAAGCTTAGTAAGAAACCGCAATCAAAAAAAAATGCCCCGACGAATCGGGGCATTTTTAGTTTGTTCGCGATGCAAAAAATGATCACCGCTCACTGGGTTGCTAATCTGAGGTGAAGCTCGCGCCTCACCTCAGCAACCACATTTTTAAGACAAGCTTACATTTCGTAAACTAGACGCAGATAGTATCCACGGCCAAATTCACGGTATGTGGCTGGATCAGTACCACCGTTGAAGCCAACTTCGATAAACGGAGGCGCTTCGTCAGTTACGTTGGTAACACCACCTGATACTCGTAGGTTGTCGTTAACTTGGTATCCCAATACGAGGTCATGATAGATCTCAGAATCAATAGTTTGAATATAAGTTCCATCAGGACGGTTACCCGCACCACAGTTACAGAACGTGTCTGCATCCATGCCGCCGATCCACTCAGCTAAGTAAGTAACGGTTAAACCTGCATCGTTACCCCAAGCAAGAGAGAAGTTAACTTTGTCATCTGGACGCGCGCCACCATCAGCAGCGGTTGTGTCAGTATAACGGCCAACTAGATCTTCTTCTGGTTCACCTGGGAAGGCTACACGGCTACGCTCTAAAGCATGAGTCCAAAGTAATTTGGCATCCCATGTTCCTAAGCTGTTTTCAGTGCCCCAAATCAACTCAACGTCAACACCTTTAGCACCTTGTTCCGTGAGGTTCAATGCGCCATTCAGTAG
>CAYGNS010000289.1:0-4147 GCA_964351295.1 uncultured Gammaproteobacteria bacterium | reverse complement strand
ATTCAGTCCTGTGATCGAAGAAATCGCATAAAGATGCTCCTTGATCGTCTTCGCCTCCAGAGTCTGTGAGACGGGAATGTGTCGAGGGTCAACGTCTCGATCACCCGCCATACCGGATTCATCCACCACCGTAATGCCGCCCGGTAAATTGGTTTCCCGCAGTGGGCCAACCGCTCTAGGACCACCCTGCTCTTCGATGAGATCAAAGCTGTACGGCCGTCCTTCTAACACTTCCGCAATCGCCAAGTGCGCCGGTAGCCCCTCGTAGCTCACGTCAATGGTGTCGCGAAGCCACATCGCTGAACGGGGTATTTTCACGATCTTGGTCGGACGACTGGCCCGTGCTGTCGACTTTTGCGTGTAGCGATCCTTGATTTGCCGATCAATTTCCGCGCGCTCAATGTCTTGGTCAACGCGTTTTGTTATGCCGATCGGGTCTTTTCGAGCACCGTGCGAACAAGCGCTTACCAGCGCTGCCACGACGACAACGGTAATGAGGTGTTTCATTGGATTTACCATTTTTCAATCTCCATGCCGTCCAACACGTCACCGCGTGCAGGCTCAAAATCAACCGTCTTATCAAGCGTGTTCATCGTGCCCTCGACTAAATAGGTTTCAGCGATCATTTGAAGCAACGCCTCAATACCGACCCCTTCAAACAAGTACGACTTCGGAATTTCCATGTCGTACTCGTATTCGGCGTCGCCAAAGCGCCACTGCCCAATCGTGTATCCGCAGCGGCCTAAGAAGCGGGCGATGTTTTCCTTGAGAAGTCCCGCTTCAAAATCAAAATTCGAACAGGTCTGAGAGGATGCCGTCCCATCGCCATCACGATCATGTTGCTCGAACTCAGGTTCGTAAATCGGTTGTGGTTGACTGATGGGTTGCGGTGCACGATCAACCACCGGGGCGTCTTGCAGTTGGGCTGAACCAAACTCCCCGAGTTCACTGACGATTCGGCTCGCCGTGCCCGGATTAAACGGATTTGTACCAATCGGGATCGCCAACCAAAGCCCAGAGCTGTACTCCCCATAATCGAGAACCTCTTTGTTCAGTGCGTAAATCGCCGCGATTCGCTGTTCAATATTGCCCACTAAGGCACCCTCGAATCGATCAGCCGCCGCCTGAAGCGCGGTGATTTTGGAGGCGGTTCTTGGCGCGTCGACGCTCGAGTTGGGAATCACATAACTGAAGTGCGGCTGCCCGACATCGGGTCGAGCAATCACATCAAACGCGGTGCTCACAGCGTCCGCGGCGTCACGTTTGAGCATGTAGTAGTGGCGGTCCCCATCAGACTGGGTGCGGCCAGCAATTACCCGGCTCTCTGAAGTGGGGTGAACTGTGATAGTAGAGTCCAAAAGATACGCGGGCACTGAGGCGAGTCGGATCTCTGGCTCAATCGCAGAGCGAGGGGCTTGAGTCGGAGCCGCTTGCGCTGGCTCGGGCGCTGCGCTTTGTGTGGAAACGGACTCTGTCGAGATGGTGGCCGCAGCCGCTTTGTTGATCGTCCACCCACCCACTTTGACAGGGGTGCTTGGAGTTTGCTCAACCACCAGCGCGGCGTTTGTCTCGAGTGTCAGCGCTGCGCCAATCAGGGCAACGAAAATAGATCGTTTGGGGTTCATACCGGTTCCTTAGAGAAGTCGATGACTGAATTATCTATAGGTGACCAGCGAGCAACAACAGTTAAAACAATCGTACTGTTTGAACAATAGCGAGACAACTGTCAAGAAACGTTGATATTTACGAAACGTAATTAGACGCTTGTGGATTCGCCCTTCTTCTCCCAATACGACCTTGCGTTAGCGCCGCTTCCCTAAACTCAGTGCATAAAATGTGATAATTTTCGCTAAAGTTACGCAGAGTTTACACGAACCAAGCCAAGAATAAAGGGGCTAAAGTCCCGACTTTATTGGCCATTGAAAAGCACAATGCCCCAATAATGGGGCATTGTGGAAGATTATGGGTTGTTGAATCTGTGCCTACTGTCACCGCTTGCGACGATGATCCCCTGGATAAACAAACTCCGATCCACCCCACAAACCGATACCCGCGCTTCTAGCATGTTTCTCACGATCAACATAGGCGGGGTCCCGAAGATAGCCCCTTGAGTACCAGGCCAACCCGAGTGAGATCATCTGTCCATTGACATCCATTGATCCATACTGAAGAGTACAGATTAAGCGATTCGCGCGATCCGTTCGATTCTCTTTGTCCACCACACCCACCAGAACCGTCTTTTTGTATATCAGATCCGAGAGCGCCTGCTTGGCATTTTGCCCAAATGCTTGCCCTCGCTCAGGCGCATCGATGGACGCTAAGCGGCATCGCGCTTGCTCATACCCCGGGCGATAGATATCGACCGTATCTCCATCGACAATCCCCACGACCAGTGCTTCAAACTCGAGGATGGGGGTGTTGGGCAGGATACGCTCAGCCGAGGCGGTGGCGCTGGTCAATATCAATACAATAGTTATTAAAGCTTTCATGGCAAACCTTCGGTTGTTGGTGAGCGACCACAGTAACGAGGCTACCCATTTTCAGGTAACCGCCGCGTAAATTTTAAAAATTTAACGTTGCCTGTGTGGGGATCGGAGTCGCTTGCTCAATGGACTTGGCTACGTCACTGACCCGATTCATTCTCGACAACAACCCGAGCATGGTCCGCTGCGCGGGGACGGATGCCTGAACCGGCTGCGCTGTGCAATGGGACGCTTCGCCCCGCTGCGATGTAACGGGCGCTGGCGGCGGACTCATGCGATGCACCAATTTGTCTATGAGGTCGATGTGAACTCGTCCATTGTCGTCAACGACGCGCGCGGAATTAACCCCCGCTGACAAGGTGTTCTCCCAAAGATAACTTCGACCATCGACTTTAATAATCGTCGTCTCTGAGGGTTTAGCGCCTGGATTCTGCTCCTTGATACGCGCCGCTTCCACTAACACCGTATCACCCGAGAGCGAATCGGCCCGTTTTAGACGGTAAGCCACATGCTCACCCGTGAACGTCCCCATCCAGTAAGCAGGCTTGCCATCAAAGTAAATGAACGCCCCTGGTTCAAAGCTTTGGTCGGTTAACCAATAAGGATCGAACGGCAGAGATCGGTGCTGATAGTCATCCGGCGCCGGGTAATCGGAGCGCTCTCGAACAATTCGCTTTACCAGCGCTGGCGCGCACTGGTCTCTGAAGTTAGCAAACACCATGGGGGTGATATAGACATACCGCTCACTGACTCGAACGTCCGCTCCTGGCAGCTCCGGCTTCTGAGCGGACTCCCAGAGCTCAACAAACTGATGTTTGCGAATCCGAACAATGCCAACCGGCTGATGGTTGTCCTCTTGGTGGTTGTTCTCTGCGCGCTGTGCAAAGGTGAAGCCCGTTACATGAATGGGACCCTCCGGATCATCAACCGCGGCCGCTACCTGAGCATTGCGGCCAATTTCAAAAAGCGATGTTTTATCTTTCGTCGCTTCAAACAGATCCTTTTGATTAAAAAGAGCCAACTCATGCGCCGTGGGTGGACGATACTCCCTTGAGGCCAACCAGTGATTCGTGGCGACCCAGGTATCGTCCTCAAGCACATACATCGTGTTAACGAAACTGCCGACCCCTTCTTCGTACTCGCTGGGCTTTTGATAAAAGTGTGTTCGCACGCGCACGGGTTTATTGGTCTTTTTATTAACCAGTACAGTCAGCTTTCGAACATCTTGATCCGTGATGATCAAATCCTTGGCTTCAACCGCGTTTCGCTCTATTAGGAAGGTTCGTTGCGAGGCTTAGTCTCGTCGTATTGGATTTTACAGTCGCGCCCACTGTTGCAAAATCACCTTGGCAACTTGAGCGTAATCCTCTGGCCTGATCACAATCACGGGTGCGGTTCGTGAATTATAAAAGAAGCGCGCGCTCGCCGGCGCGATCTCGAGTACCGCTTCTAATTTATTCTCGATCGAAATCGTCACCAACTCGCCGAGTTCAGGTTTTTTAGGGTTGGAGTACACATAGACCTTGTGGAGCGTGTTCTTTTTCGACTTCTTGTCATTCTTAAAATAGTCGCCAAGCTCCTGACTGGTTCGACCAACCACACCAATGACGTCCAATTTGGATCGATACGCTGTGACCGTTTAAGGGGTGGGTGCGCACTCGATG
>CAYGNS010000288.1:0-4147 GCA_964351295.1 uncultured Gammaproteobacteria bacterium | reverse complement strand
CGATAAGAATGTGCAGCAACCATCATCGGCATCAACGCTTCTAAAGATTTGCGCAACATATGAATATCATCGAGCTTGGCCTGTAACCGCATCAAGACGCGCTCCTCAAGTGCGTTCTTAACTTGCTTGGCGGTATAAATCTCGATAAAAATGGCCCACGCTTCTACAAACAACTCGAGATTAATTGCTTTCGCCTCGGCTAACATCGCCTTCGCGAGCTGATTCACGGTACGCAAGGTATCACCACCGGCAGTAGGGTTGTTCTCATGGGCATTGAGCGCGTGGCGAATATCGTGTTCGGTCATTTTCGAACGAGCAAGGTAGCGACGTACCTCGCTCGGCACTGAGTACAACGCTTTAACCACATGCTTCGGCCGCGATTTTTGTAGCCGCATGGCGGCTTCTAGCGTGCGCTGCGTTTCAACATGTTCGCTCATATTAGCTACGACTAATAAAACAAATACATCCTCCGTGGCCTGATTGTTCACCCACTGGCACTTACTGAGTTTAAACTCTAAGTATTGAGTCGATTTTTTTAGCGAAGTAGCATTCATCTCAACAACCTCGGAACGCAAACGTGATCCGAGCTCGTCATGAGAGCCGTCTTCAAACAGAGCGAACAAATCGTCTTTAAAGGCCTCCAACGCGCGAGTCGAAAGCATGGGCGCCAAAAAGTTGATTAAATTGCTACCAATGCAAATTCCGGGCAACAGCTTGCGATGGGTGATCTGCCCATTTTGCGCAACGACGATGCCTTCTTGGTCAAGAATCAGCGCGCCGTCGAGCAGAGAGGTCAGAAAGGATTGTGCCTTTTTAACGATGCGCGCTCTATCCCGTTGCGCGGCTAACTGCTGTCGATAGTCCCAAAGGAGCAGTAGAAGCAACGCTGCAAAAAAACTGCCCGACACCCACATGCGGCGTATCTCAAAAGCGCGCAAAACAGCATCTTGGTGCTGCAGGCTGGCCTGCCGAAATAATTGATAAGCGGCGCGAACGGACTGAGGCTCGCGTGCGGTTACGGCGTTTTCCAACGCAGCCGTCTGCGTGCTCAAGTTAAGGCGAGTGGAGGAGGTGCTACGCAATAGAGGCGATTGGGTAGCAGTATGATTAATAATGTTACGCACTTGACTAAGCAGAACAAGAACTTGTTCCGCATTCTCGCCGGTAAAACCTTGCTCCGTCTCTAACAATTGCGCGACTCGCTCCGTGGTCAATTCTAAAACAACCCGCGAACGCAGTTCAGTGTAATGAGCACTCCTCCCGAGCGCCCACCATAAGCTAGCGGATAGCACCAATATGCACAGGGCTATCAGAAAAAATCGGAACTTGGATGTGGATAAATAGCGGAACAAAATAATGTTTTTTAAAGCCTCAAAATTTCAAGCACCCGTCAGATTACCTCATGCTTGGCTCGCACGCACTATATTGTTGGCAAGTTTAGCTAGCAATTGTTCGCATAAAAAAACCTCAATTTAATGCTAGACTCATTTTAAAAAATGAGGAACCAAGACCATGCACTACCCTACTATTCAAGCCAATGTCGCAAGCACCTTACTCCGACGTGCGGCCGCCAATCCCTCACGTACAGCCATAGTATTCGAAGAACAGCGCTTAGACTATGCCGAGTTTGCCGAACGCGTACGCCGACAAGCCGCCCTCTTTAGACAAAGTGGTGTTTGCATGGGCGATCGGGTGGGATTCTTGGGCTTTAATCAGCCGGCTTTTTTAGAGACCTTTTATGCCGCCACGGCTCTTGGCGCCATTTTTGTACCGCTAAATTTTCGACTTACCGCCGAGGAACTCACGTTTATTATTAACGACGCGGGTGTGCACACCTTAGTGGTCGACGATGCATTACAGCCGGTAGTAGACCCCGTGAGAGATAATTTGGGATGCCGTCACTACTATAGTGCCGAATCAACATTTAAGGGATGGCGATCGTTGCGAGAGGAGCGCGCACAATGCGCGGCCTTAGTCACAGAAGAAAGCATGACGCAGCATGATGTAGCCGTAATCATGTACACCTCGGGAACTACGGGCTTACCTAAAGGTGCGATGCTGACGCACGGTAACCTAATGTGGAACAATATCAACGCACATTTTGCCTTTGGGCAAAGTCGCGACGACGTAGTCCTGACCGTAGCACCTCTGTTTCACATAGGCGGACTAAACGTTAATACTTTGCATACTTTTACGCTGGGCGGCTGCCTCGTGCTGATGCGTGCTTTTGAGCCCGGTGAGGTGCTAGGGTTAATTGAAGAGCATCAGGTCGCCATCATGTTTGGCGCACCAGCGATGTTCAACTTTATGGCACAGCATGCCAAATTTGCGAACACGCGCTTTGACAGCGTTAAAACGTTTATCTGTGGTGCTGCTCCGCCGCCCGAGTCCTTGCTAACACTCTACGCCGAACGCGGCATAAACTTCTGCCAAGGTTATGGTCTCACCGAGACCGCTCCTTTTGCCACGTTTCTAACGCCAGAATTCGCGCTCAGTAAATTAGGCTCGGCAGGGCAACCGCCGATGTATACCGATGTCAGGATTGTGGATAACGACAATCAAGAAGTGGCACCACAGGTGCGTGGCGAGATTTGCATCAAGGGGCCCAATATTATGAAAGGCTATTGGAACCGACCCGAAGCCACAGCCGAAGCGATCGACGCACAAGGCTGGTTTCATTCGGGTGATGTCGGCTACAAGGATGACGACGGCTTTGTGTTTATCTGCGATCGCCTAAAAGATATGGTGATTTCCGGAGGCGAAAATGTCTACCCCGCCGAAGTGGAGAGCGTGCTCTTTAAGCACGAGGCCATCGCCGAGGTCGCTGTGATTGGGTTACCCGACGAAAAATGGGGAGAGGCCGTAACCGCGGTAGCGGCGCTACATACCGGCAAGACTTTAACCCTAGATGAGCTCAGGAGTTTCGCCGAAAGCCATTTAGCGCGGTATAAGCTGCCCCTGCGATTGCATATTGTAGACCAGCTTCCACGCAATCCCGCCGGCAAAGTGCTTAAATTTAAACTCAAGGAAGAGCTTTCGTAGGCGTGTGAAGCTGAGAATACCCAGCGCTAAATCACGCAATGACTGTACGGTGTTTAGCCCATTCGCGCAATGCGCCAACCTGTTCGCGCATAAGTACAGACAATGGCTTAGTCGACTTGATGGTTTCTACTAAAAGCGCCTGACTCATGGATGTTTGCGGATCAAGCGTGGCGTAGAGCGCTGCAACCACAACTTGCTCGAGTTCTGCGCCCGAAAAGCCTTCGGTGAGGTTTGCTAAAAGATCTAGGTCGATGGATTGCGTAGAGCAATCGCGTCGTTCTAAATGCAATTTAAGTATTGCGGCACGCACTGGTGGGATAGGTAGATCCACGAAAAACACCTCGTCAAAGCGACCCTTGCGCATAAGCTCGGGGGGCAATTGGGCCACATTGTTAGCGGTGGCCACCACAAACACTGCGCTCTTTTTTTCTGACAGCCACGTTAAAAATGTGCCCAACATGCGCTTGCTCAAATCGTCGGTATCCGAGTTGGCTGCCAATGCTTTTTCAATTTCATCAATCCACAAAACACATGGCTGCATGATCTCGGCTATGTCGAGCACCTGCCGCAAGTTTTCCTCACTTTGGCCATAAAACCGGTTGTATAGCGAACCGAAATCAAATCTCAACAACGGTACTTGCCAGCTACCTGCAACGGCTTTTGCGGCCAAACTTTTACCACAACCTTGCACCCCTAACAGCAACATGCCCTTGGGTCGGTCAAATCCATTCGGCACTGTTTCACTGGTAAAAACGGGGCCGCGGACCGCCAACCATTTTTTTAAATTGTCTAAGCCCGCAATCTGTTCGAGCACTTGATACTGTAGTTCGAGACTTAGAATACTATTGTGGTTGAGTAGATCAAACTTACGCTTGGTGACTTCATCGATGTCTTGCTCATCAAGAATCCCGTCTGACCACAGAGCGTGTCGCGCAATTCGCTCTGCGTCGTCTGCCGCGAGTCCGCTTAACGCGCGTACGAGTCTGCGCGTTATATCGCGGTCAGACACCTTGAGTTTGCGCCCATGTTCACTGAGGAACTCAACGGCGAGATCGTTCACCAGTCGGCGCAGTTCGTCGGCACTCGGCAACGGCATGGTAAATAC
>CAYGNS010000287.1:0-4154 GCA_964351295.1 uncultured Gammaproteobacteria bacterium | reverse complement strand
GCTGTGAGAGGTAAGCATAAATGCAAAGGGTTTTGTTCGTGTTGTTGCTCGCCAGCAGCTTAGTTTTGTTCAGTATACCGGCACAATCAACTCCGATTGCGCATCGGTTTTTTGCCAAGCTCGAATCCTTATGTGGCGATTCAAACCATCCCTACGCGCGCTTCGAAGGGGGTATGACGTACCCCGAAGATGGGCAAGATAGCTTTGCCGATAAGATGTTAGTGGCTGAGTTTAAGCAGTGTTCAAAAACCGAAATTCGCGTGCCTTTTATTGTTGGTGAAGACACATCGCGCACTTGGGTGTTTAGCAAGACAGCCACCGGAGCGCGCTTAAAGCACGACCATCGCCATGCTGACGGAACTCCTGACGAAGTGACCAATTACGGTGGTGATTCGGCTGGTCATGGCACAATGTTTAGACAGTCTTTTGCTGCGGATGACTACACGGCGATGCTCATCCCTGAGGCCGAAACTAATGTTTGGACACTGTCGCTAAGCGCTGACTTGAAGACGCTTACCTATCATTTAGAGCGCTATGGGGCTCCGCGGTTTACCGCAATTTTGTATCGGGTAGAAACGGAGTAATGTTGTGTGATTTTGTTTTGGCACGCCTGATTTGCACGTTTTTGTATTATTAAATACTTGCGCGCCTTCGATCTAATTGAATGGGGTGTGTTGCAGGACAAAAAAACCAGGTCGCGCGACCTGGTTTTTTTTGTCCGTTTAGATCGTGCTTATTTAGATATAGGTATGACGTAGTTGCTTGGGTATTCGCGGTGCTTATCAGTGATCGCATCGGTAATACCAAAGTCAATAAATACAGCGCTGGCCACAATCTTAGCGCCGACGGTGCTGGGAATTGAACCGTATGCAGTACGGCCATCTTCACTTTTACAGTCGTATACAAGTGGATCATCTGAACGGCGTACTGAAGCCGTGGTAGGAATAGAAATATCCCAAGCTCCGCGTTTGTTTTGCAGTTTACATTTGCCGCTAGAGCCATCGCTAAATGACATTGCGATCGGTGTCATAGCGTCGTTGGTGAGGGTTGCGCAACCACTTACCGCAAGTACGCAAAAAAGAAGAGTAATTTTTTTCATATGAAGTCTCCTGAGACAATTGGAATTCAATTGATTGAATTTTTAGGATTATTACTCAAGACCACAAAATTGCGACGCGGAATGGAGTCTTAAGGAGTATTCAGCACTCGCTAAAGCAATTCAAGCAGTTTTGCTCTCTCAAAGATTGAGTGGCGATTCCAACTTTCTGAATGCTCGTCAGCGGATTGCCTGATTAACTGTGGGTGTCTTGATTTTATGGTTTTTAAGAAAGAGGTATCTAGATAATGTTTGAATAAACTAGCTTCTATTTGCCATCCCACAATATTTGCTTGTTTTGTGGTCAGACATTTAGTCAATCGCGCGAAGCGTAATCGGTAGCAAGTCGCGGGGTTTGCCTATCGGGGCTGGGGCATAGGGCATTTCATAGCCCTCAGGCGTTTCCAGACGATAGCGCTGCAGTAAGTGGAACATCACGAGTTTTACCTGCAACTCGGCAAACTTTAAACCCAAGCATTTGTGCGCCCCTCCGCCGAATGGAACGAACGCGTGCTTGTGGTTGCGATCTTCAGCGCGTTCGGGTGCAAAACGCTGTGGGTCAAACCGCTCGGGGTCAGTCCAAATGTTCGCGAGTCTGTGGGTAAACGATGGGCTCACGTGAACCATGTCGCCGCGCTTAATTGCGTAACCTTGAAATTCGCAGTCGCGAACTGCCGAGCGCGGAATAATCGGTAAGGGTGGATACAGCCTCAACGCTTCTTTAAACACCCATTCAGCTGCCGTGAAATCAGGCATCTGTTCGTAATTTAAACGGTCCCTGCCGAGCTGTGCGGCTTCAAGGGCGATGGTTTCTTGCCATTCAGGGTGCTTTGCCAAAGCAAATGCAATGCTCGATAGCGAGCTTGTTGTGGTGTCGTGCGCTGCCATCATTAAAAAGATGATGTGATCCACAATATCTTGCCGTGAAAAGTGGCCGCCTTGCTCGTCTTCAACTCTACAAATCTCGGCAAACATGTCCGTGTCGGTAGATGCTCGTTTACCATCAATACGTTGTTTAAAATAGTGTTCCAACAAAGCTCGGCCCTTGAGGCCGCGTCGGTATTTCGCGCCGAACCACGGGTGTCGCACAAGCGCCATTGACGCCTCTACAACATCCACAAAGGCTTGATTTACGCTGTCGGCTTCTTCCACTAAGTTTTCGCCCAAGAATACTTTTGCCGCTAAGTCCATCGTGAGTTGTTTCATTAAGGGGTAGATGGGAATCGCCCTACCTTGCTCCCAGGTGGCCACCGTATTGGCTATCGCTGGGTTCATAAGGCTCACGTATTCGGCTAAAGCGCCGGCCTTAAATGGCGCACCAAGCAAGCGCCGATGGTAGCGATGCTCATCCCCGTCGCGCAGCATCAGGCCATTGGGGAACAGCTCTGCGAGCGAAATATTCCAAGCCCTGCGGCTTGAGAAATTTTTGTCGCGATCAAGTAGCACAAATTCATTGCCCTCTGGGCTAAGCAGGCCAACTACTTTAGTGTGCAGGTAGTAGTTGTAATACACGGGGCCATGCCGTTCGTGCATTTCTTTAATTAACACGTTGCAGTCTTGCAAAAACCGCAATGAGTGACCAAAAATCGGTAATCCGCGCTCGCCAGGAATGAGTTTCATAAAGTGTTGGGGCTGCTCTAACTTATGTAATAGACATTTTGCTCAGCAGTGTAACTAAGATGCAGTAATAGGGTGTCAAATATTGCTTAGAATCTGAACAAGACGGGAACATTTGCTCAACCAAACGTTTGGGTACATTTTTCCATTGAATTGCACGATCGCGCGCGCGACAATCAACTAGGAAGCGGGCTCTCGCGTTATAGTGACACCGTAGCAAGAGCCTTCAGCGTATAGAGAGCCTTTTGCCAAATTAAATAGTCCAGCACCCGCAATTAATACACAACACCGAGGTAACACATGGCAGCACGACAGTTTGATCTAGTGGTTTGGGGCGCAACGGGCTTCACCGGCAAATGGGTGGCTAAGCATGTGTTCGACCACCATCATGCCAGCGGTTTACCCTGGGCTATGGCTGGTCGCAGCCAGGCTAAGCTTGATTCAGTGCATGCGTTTATTGGCGATACCACCAAGTCTGTGCCCAGTTTGCTAGCCGACAGCGATGACCTAGAAAGCTTACGAGCCATGGTTAAACAAACCAAGGCTATTATTTCGACGGTAGGGCCATACGCGTATTACGGTTCTAAATTAGTGCAAGCCTGCGCGGAAGAGGGCACTCATTATGTTGATCTAACGGGTGAAGTTCCGTGGATGCGCGACATGATCGACGCACATCTGTATACAGCCCAGCGCAGTGGTGCCCGTATTGTGCATAGTTGTGGATTCGACTCGATACCGTCTGACATGGGCGTTTATTTTATGCAGAAAGAAGCACAGGCTCGGTTTGGCACGCCATTGCAGAAACTTCGCTATGCCTTAGTGAAATCTAAGGGTGGCATGAGCGGGGGCACGGCCCACAGTATGCTCAATCTTCTTAAGCTCGCTGCCAGCGATAAAAAAGTGCGCAAGGTGTTAACCAATCCTTATAGCCTGAACCCTGATCCTTCGGTGCGAGGAGTCGATTCGCGAGACCAGAGCGGTGTGGAATTTAACGATGACCTGCAACGTTGGACTGCTCCTTTTCTGATGGCGGGTATTAACACTCGCATCGTGCGTCGCTCTAATGCACTTATGAATAACGCCTATGGCGCTGACTTCTCATACTCCGAAACCATGGCAACAGGTAAGGGCTCGGCGGGATATTTATCGGCTAAGGGTAGTTCTGCCGCAATAAAATCGATGGCGGTAATGGGGCTTACCGGCGTAGGACGCAGCGTGCTCTCCAAAATTTTACCAGCGCAAGGCGAAGGGCCTAAAGTAGACCCATTAGACCCCGGTTTTTATGTGATTCAATTTAATGGCGAAACCGCCGACGGCCAAACCCTAGTGGGTCGGTTGCACGGCGATGGCGATCCTGGTTACGGGTCTACATCTAAAATGTTAGCGGAGTCGGGTTTGTGTTTGGCGCACGATGCATTGGACGTTAAGGGTGGATTTTGGA
>CAYGNS010000286.1:0-4159 GCA_964351295.1 uncultured Gammaproteobacteria bacterium | reverse complement strand
ACCAAGATTCCACAACTGCTTTGCGTCAATGGGTAGTTGTTCAAGCACTGACCACGCATGGCGCGCAGACCCAACAGGAGGACTCATACCAACTGGCATTGGCAACAACTCAGCCCGAAGCGCATGCCTCACCTCGGCCACATCAGCACGCTGAACACCTACCGCCTCGAGCGCTGCATCAAGCAAATCTGAGTCTGCCCGAAGTAGATCAATCCGACCCGCTTCATTGTCGATATACAGGCTGACATCAGCCAGCGCATTGGGGTAGGTAAGCCGCGCAAACGGCACCGCATTACTCGCAACTTGACTGCGTGGCGAGGCAATGCTCACGGCCGCATACTGCACTGCGCTATCGAGCAAAAGGCGTGCTTGAATGCTGCGATATTGGGCAGCGGCGGCCTGCGCATTGCTCAGCTGTATTTGCATTAACGCGAGGGCGAGTGCCATCACGATAGCCATCATCGCGGTAACGGTAATCAGCGCAAAACCCAAACCCTGTTCAATGCTTTTCATCGTGTTAAAAACAGCCACTGCACACTGGGTTCCGGCTCGACTACCGCTCCGGAAGGAATTGTGTCTGCACCCTCTAGAGGCGAGCTTAAACCAGTCAACACGACGGCTTGCGGATTGCTCAGGGCTTGCCATTCTCTGACACGTTCGCCCTTGGCCGTTAAATAGGTGAATTGAACGCCGCGCACTTGCTCAAGCAAAAGTTCACTCGGTAAGCGGTCATCGAACTGCTGCCACAGTTGGGCCGAATCGGTCAGGCTGAAGCGCACCTTCTTAACACCTTGATCAAGCAGCCAGCGCGACGAAGCATCGCTAAGATTAACGGTCAATTGACGTGCATCGCCAGTAATCGAGCCTCCCGATTCAAGCGCACTTCGCAGAGCGCCATACGTGGCCCGCAATTGAGTTTGCTCAACAATCGCCGCCGACACTCTATTTTGCACAGCCACCGAGGTGCTAAAGGCCTGATAACAAAACAACAACACCATACTAAACAAGGCCAGCACTACAACCAGCTCGACCAATGTGAAGCCCTTAGAAGCCAAGATTCGACGCGTCTGCCTCACGGCCGCACCCTCGTTTGCGGCCCGCCTAAACGATCACCTAAACGACTGGGCTTTAAGCTTTTCGCACCCAATGGATCTTGGGGATCGATGGGTGGTGCGCTGGGCATCAACACGAGTGAATAAAATTCGAGTGGGCGCGAGTCTTCACCAGCCGTCACCACTAAATGCAGCTCTAGAGGATTTACGGCTGAGGGCCACCCACGCAATTGTGGTTGCAACGGTGTGCTGTCGAGCGGGTTGACGCGTAACTGCCAAGGGTAACGCGCAGACTGACTTAAGCCTTGAAAGGTGCCCGCATAGTCGCCACCTTCTAAGTCCTCGGCTAATTGTAAGGTAGCGAGGTAGCGCTCAGCCAAATAACTCGCTTCTTGCATTCGAGCGGCGTTGGCGGTGGCCAATAAAGCATTGTTATTCAGGCTCACCACTCCCGTCAGACCCAAAGCAAAGACACTTAAAGCCACCACCAGCTCAAGCAGAGTAAATCCCTGAGTGGTCCAAATTGCCCGCGACCTTCTGTGGCCTGCGCGTACACAATACGGCGAATTAATAAGTGGGCTATGCATCATATGCTCAACCTTGCAGCCCCCCCAACGCTTGGAGTGTGGAGAATACGGTGAGTACGATAAAGCCAATCACCAAGCCCAAGACAATAACCAACGCGGGTTCGACCATTGCCACTAGGCGTTGCGCACGGCTATTAAAATCACGTTGCAAGCGCTGCGCCACCACACTGAGCGACTGTGGCAGTTGGCCGCTTTTCTCACCACTCTCGATACTGTGGGCAAAGTACCATTTAAACTCGGGAAAGGCATGCATGGCACGACTAAACGAATAACCTTCGCGCATCAGACTGATGGCCTTTTGTACATCTTGGCGCTGCGACTCAACTTGTAACACTTGCCCCGCATTTTGCATGGCCTCAACCTGCGTCTAGCCGTCTCGCAACAAACTCGACAAACTACTGCCAAAGCGCGCCAACTCAAGTTGACGGTGCAAATTGCGCAACGGGGGTAAATTCAGTAAACGGCGCTTAAGACGAGACCCAAGCTGTAACGATTCAGCAAAAAACCATAAACACAGCACCACCGCAAGCGACGCCACCAACAATGTGCTACCCCAGTTATTGAGCAGCTGACCAAGGCCTAGCAACACTTTGGCGCTGAGCGAAAGGTCGTTGGCAAACGCTCCAAACAACTGAGTTAATTGAGGTATCACATAAAGCAAAACGATAAGCAAACTAACGCCCATCGCCACAGTTAAAATGATCGGGTATACCAGCGTAGAGCGAATACTCTGGTTAAGTGACTGATCCCGCTCAAGCTGATCGCTGAGCTCGGTCAAAACACCCACCATGTTGCCCGATGCTTCTCCACTTTTGACCATCCCAATAAAAAATGCGCCAAAATAATTGGGGTGTGCAGCCAACGCGTGACTCAAAGGCTTGCCTTGCCGAATTTGTCCACGTGCTGAGTTAAGCGACTCAACAAAGCGGATATTGGCTACTGACTCACTGCGGTAACGGTGTGCGCCCTCGGAGCGTGCTGCGATCATTACTTGCAAGGCCGAATCGAGATCCGAGCCCGCCTTCAGCAGCATGACTAAGTCCTGACAAAAAGAAATTTGTTGCTCATGCATTGTGTCTATGGCCGCAGCTATTGAGACTCAGCAGTCTGCCCATTAGCCAGCGCCGCCGTACCTAAAACTCGCACCACTTCGACCACATCGGTCACGCCTAAGGCCATTAAGCGCTGCGCATCGTCGGCCAATGAACGTTCCTGCAGCAAATATTGGCGCCACGGTGTATCGCGCCATGCCTGCGGACTCGCGGCCGCTGCACCAGTGCCTATCTCTTGCAGTACGTTATACGGAATAAGCTCTGCTATCAATCGACGACCCGCGTAACCGGAGCCACAGCACTGTGAGCACGTGGGCTGGGCTTGCGGCTCCTGCGAGCTACACTTTGTACACAATGAGCGCACCAACCGCTGTGCCAATACGGTGCGCACCGTTGCCGCTTGTAGGTAGTCTGGTAAGCCTAAATTACTCAAACGGGCAAAGGTCGTCGCCGCGCTAGAAGTATGCAACGTAGCGAGCACTAAATGACCAGTCAGTGCCGCTTGAGCCGCTAGCTGCGCGGTAGCCTCATCGCGAATTTCACCTACCAAGATCACATCTGGGTCTTGGCGGAGCACCGAGCGCAATGCGTCCGCAAAGCTCAGCCCATGCTCGTCATCTACTTGAATTTGGTTTACGCCTTCAATTTGTATTTCAACTGGGTCTTCGATGCTTACTAGTTTCAGCTGCGCATGATTTAGGTGGTTAAGTAAGGCATACAACGTGGTTGATTTACCACTGCCCGTTGGTCCTGTCACCAACACCATGCCTTGTTGCGCAAGCAAGGCTTTGGTGAGTTGTTCGACGATAGCTGAGTCAAAACCGAGCGTGGTGAGCTGCATGTGCGCGAGGTCTACCTCAAGCAACCTCAGCACTACACTTTCGCCTGCATGAAGAGGCAAAGTAGACACGCGTAGATCAACAAGTCGCCCATCGGCAGGAAATCGTAGTCGCCCATTCTGCGCATGTCGTTTCTCTGCCACGTCGAGCTTAGCCATTAATTTAATACGTGCCACCACCTGCTGAGCGTCTTCGGCGCTAAACGAATGCACGTCACGTAATAAGCCATTTACCCGAAACCGCACCCGCAAGGCTCCGGTAATTGGCTCAAAGTGAATATCGGAAGCGCGCGCTGAAACCGCCCGAGCAATTAACCGATGCACCTCACGCACAAGACCTGAATCACTCTCAAGCAACGACTCTGGTGGCGATACCAGCTGAATGTCGGCCAGCCTATTTAGACTGTGTTTGCGAGGTTGCGCCAGTGGGTAGAGTCGACTCAGCGCATCGAACAATTCACTTCTCGGCAGCAGGCACCGTTTTATATCGTAACCCAGTTTTGCGCGCAGCACTTGCACCACAAAGGTGTTACTGGGATCGACCACAGCCAAATGTAATACACCGCCATCAAGCCTAATAGGTAGCGCGTCTTGGGCATGCAGATATTGTGGTAGGTCACTGGTTCCGAG
>CAYGNS010000285.1:998-4167 GCA_964351295.1 uncultured Gammaproteobacteria bacterium | reverse complement strand
CGTGTATCGACAAGCGATCACCTCGGCTGGATCAGGGTGCATGGCGGCCTTGGATGCCGATCGATATTTAAAAAACGCGGGTTAACCGCGCAGCGCGCACGCAATTTAAAGTATATGGCAATCCACGCTTTTTGCTGAGCGTGTTGCCATTGACCCGATAAAAGCATTCAGGCACTGGCATGTCTAAATCCGACAAGGACGCACTAAATGCAATGCAAAAATTGCTTGGGCAGGGAGTCAAACCCCTCAAGCAAACGCGCATAGCACCGTTTCGTCCACGGCTCGACGCAACACCTCGGCAGCGCATGCTCGACAATGCGCGTGTGATGGAGGAGCTTTTAAGCGAATCGGATGGGTCGGTGAGTTATGAAAGCGGCGACGAATTACGCTTTTTGCGTCCCGGATATAACTCGCGATTACTAAAAAAACTACGCCGCGGGGAGTATTCAATACGCGACGAACTCGATCTGCACGGCCTTGTAACAGCGGCCGCTAAACAAGCAACGCACGCATTCATTAATGAGTGCGCTCTAGCGCGCGTGAGTGCGGTTCGAATAGTGCACGGCAAAGGGCGCAACTCGGTGGGGCGCCAACCTGTATTAAAGAACATGCTCATTGGTTGGCTAGCGAAAAATCAACATGTTGTCGCCGTGGTGTCAGCGCCCGCTAACGATGGCGGCACCGGCGCGGTTTACGTTTTACTCGGTGGTACCAAGCGCGCGTCGAGCATCGACTAAGCGGGAATATTTACTCCGGTAATATGACGCAAGGCACTAGCGTGCAAGGTATTGATTAACTGTATCGCTAAAAAGCTTGATATTGTGCTCATGCTTGGCCAGTAACAGCTCGTCAATAGCGCCCGCGTTGACCCCTTCTTGAATTTGTTCTGACGCCCACATGTCCTCGCTGTGATAAGTCGTTTGATCGAGCACTGCAAGCGTTTTGTCATAGTGCGCAGTGGCAGCATCGGTGGTCGGCATTGCGGGCACTAAGAGCATATGCCGCCAAGTGCAGTGACCCACCTCATCACCGGGCTGCATAATGATGATGGTGTAGCTCGTCGGGTGCGCAATCATGCATACGTTGGGAAAGATAATATTGGTCGGCGTAATGTAGTCAGCTAAGGTCACCTGGGCTAAGTCTGCATCGAGCAAATCAAGCACGTTTTTACGCGGAACAAACGAGCGAATATGCGGTGGAAAAATCTCACTAATCGCAATATTTTCAATAAAAAACTCGGCGATAGAGTTTTTATGCAAAGTGCCAATATGATAGGACTCTAAAAAGGCATAAAGCGGCAATTTCCAGTCAGCTCGCAGATTACGTGTCTGGTCATAGTACACGCTGTATGAACCAAGATCTAATGCGCCCAATTCATCGCACAATGGCCCCAAATACGCCGCAACATCATCATTAGCGCTGGCTTGCACCGGCTTATGCGTCGGCTGCGCAGACGAGTCAAGGGTTAACCACAAAAAGCCAAACGCTTCCTGCAACTGCAATTCACGCAGACCTTTTTGTTGTTTATCTAAACCAGGAAATAAGTCTGCGCGCGGCACTCCAACGAGCGCACCCTGTAAATC
Source organism: uncultured Gammaproteobacteria bacterium (assembly GCA_964351295.1). GTDB lineage: Bacteria > Pseudomonadota > Gammaproteobacteria > Arenicellales > Arenicellaceae > Arenicella. The sequence goes on along the minus strand of CAYGNS010000285.1, from coordinate 2,584 downwards.
ATAAGTCCACGCATGATAAGGACAACTGAAGCGGGCTTTACAACCACTCTGGGACTGCTCTAACTTGGTACCTCGATGTTGGCAGTAATTTAGAAAGGCATGGGCTTGGCCTTGCGCATCACGGGTTAATAAGACGGATTTACCATAGAGTTCTTTTACTAGGTAGGCACCTTTACCCTGCAATTGTGAACTGTGCGCCACTATTTGCGGCAACGATTCAAATAACTTGATTTCATCGATGCGCCGCTGCGGGTTACGCAATTCATCGGCGTCGAGTACGGCGGTGGTCTCAGCTTGATCACCGCTGCCGACTTGAACCTTTTGAATGAGTTCGGCGATTTGCTGACTATAGAAACTTGCTTTCATACACCAAGTGTACCGTAATTAAGGCTTGGCTGTGCGAACGCACGCCTGCAATGATCGGGAGTAATAATGCGCTAAACATCGTGCGCAAACAATGTGGACATTGGAGCTATCAATCCATGCGCGACAAACATTAATGGTAAACTTTTGTACCAGAGCTAATCAATACTTACCCAACTGTGAAAAAAGACTCTCAACCGACCAAACAGCCCAAGCACAAGCCGACACTCGGCGGCTTAACCGAGCGCGCAAAACTTCTGCCAGACTTGCTCGGCGAGGTAATTCTTGAACAAGAAGACGAGGCCATATTCGCGGCCGTGGAAGCGCTAAGGCAAGGTTTTATCGAGCAACGCAAACAAACGGATCAAGGTAAACTCGAGCAACTCCTCACACTAATCGATGAGCTAGATGAGGTTGCAACCGAACGCGTGATCCATGCTTTTAGTACCTTCTTTCACTTAGCCAATATCAGCGAGGAGCTCGAGGCGCACACACAGCGTCACATACTGGAAGAGAATGAGCAAACTTGGGCCAATTCGTTCGAAGAAACTTTTACGCAGCTAAAAGCCCAAGGCGCGTCGTTGCAAGAAGTTTTAACCTTGCTAGAAAAAATTAATTACTACCCTACTTTCACCGCGCACCCAACCGAAGCAAAAAGCCCCCTTGTACTAGAAGCTCTGCAGCGTATTCAACAGGAATACAAACTCAGTAGCGCGAGTGCGAGTTCCACCTCAGAACGGTCGCAATCTCGACATCGCCTTAAAGCGATGATTCAGATATTTTGGAAGACCGATGCTGTGCGGGCACATAAGCCCACGGTGTTTGACGAGGTCGATAATGCCGTTTACTACTTCAAGCAAAGTATATTCGCGGCCCTGCCGAATATTTACCGTGCACTTGAGAGCGCACTCAAGAAAGTATTTTCAGAGGCCCGCGGTCAACAACTGGATATCCCTAAGCTCGTTCAATTCGGTACTTGGGTGGGGGGTGACCGCGATGGCAATCCATTCGTAACGGCACAAATCACGCGCAAAGCGTTGTGGATGCAACACATCGCTATTCTCGACGAATACATTGCGCGCGTGACCCATCTCGCTAACTTGCTCACGCACAGCGCCGAGCAGGTAACGCTCTCAAACGAGCTGCAGCAAGCGATTCGATCTGATCGAACGGTATTCGAAAAATTTTTTAACCCAAGTAGCGTCAACGAGCCCTATCGCCAG
>CAYGNS010000285.1:0-988 GCA_964351295.1 uncultured Gammaproteobacteria bacterium | reverse complement strand
CGCACTAAGGCCTATGCACAGCGCCAATTAGAGGGCAAAGCTTCGGAACGCAACGCCCTGTGCTACGTAAATCAACAGTCACTACGTCGCGACCTAGAGCTTATAAAGCACTCTTTGGCATCGCACGGCGAGGCTAATTTGGCCCGTGGTAGCTTGCGCGATTTAATCGTATTGCTCGACTGTTTTGGATTTAATCTGGCGCGCATGGACATTCGCCAAGAGTCTACCTTGCACTCGCAAGCGATTGCCGAAATGGCGCGCAATGCGGCGGAACCGACCGATTATCTGGCCATGTCCGAACCGGAACGACAAGCGTGGCTGAACAAACAATTACTCAGTCCCACCAAGATCAACTTCGACCGCAGTCAAATTACGCTGCAAAGTGCCGAAGTGTTGGACGTGTTCACGCTTATGCGGCAAATGCATAAAGAAATATCGTCTAAATGCTTCGGTAGTTACATAATTTCAATGACCCACGAAGCAAGCCATCTGCTTGAGGTGGCCGTGCTCGCCAAACAAGCCGACCTGATTGAGAACCACGGGGGACGCTTGCGCAGTCATATCCACATTGCTCCGTTGTTTGAGACCGTCAAAGACCTTGAGCATGCAGAGCCGACCTTAGAAGCGCTTTTCAGCAACCGCAGTTACCGTCAATTATTGGAATACAACCACAATACTCAAGAAGTAATGTTGGGCTATTCGGATTCGTGCAAAGACGGGGGCATATTGGCCTCTAGTTGGAATTTGTATAAAGCCCAGCAGCACATAGTGAGTATTACCGACCGACACGCTTTGGGCTGCCTTATGTTCCACGGTCGCGGTGGTACGATCGGCCGTGGGGGTGGACCTACGCACGAATCTATTCTCAGCCAACCGCGTGGCTCAGTACGAGGTCAAATAAAATTCACGGAACAAGGCGAAGTCTTGTCGTTTAAATATAATTTCAGAGAAACAGCCGAGTATGAATTAACGGTAGGGCTCACAGGGC
>CAYGNS010000284.1:0-4169 GCA_964351295.1 uncultured Gammaproteobacteria bacterium | reverse complement strand
AACTTTGCCGCCTCAAAGCAGTTTCTAGGCGACTTCGCGGCCGCTGAAACCTCCTACCTTGCCACCCTTAAGCGCGACCCAAATGCGTTTCGCGCTTGGTCCTCATTGGTCACATTAAAGCGACAAACCAAAGACAGTAATCATATAGAGCAGCTCACGAGATTATTTGACACGTTGTCTGATGATGCCGACGCCACGCTGCATCTTGGCCACGCCATTGCCAAGACGCTGGAAGATTTAGAGCAATATCCGGCGAGCCTGGACTGGCTGCATAAAGCCAAGCGACTTAAGCGCGCCGAAACGCTGGAGCAAATGAATTTTGATGTTTTGTTTAAGGCTGCACAGCAGCCAGTGGGGGCTGTGAGCCGCCCAGCTCAACAGAGCGGCGAGCCAGCACCGATTTTTATTATCGGCCTGCCCCGCACCGGCACCACATTAGTCGACCGCATCTTAGGCTCGCATTCACAAGTGATCTCAGCGGGCGAGCTGAACGTATTTCCTGGCCTAATCAAGGAAGCGACCAAAACTCCATCAAAGTGGGTCTTGGATGTGCAAACCATGCACGAGGCGAACCAGCTAGACCTACAAGATGTTGGTGTGAACTATTTACACAACACCCAGCATCTCGCGCGCAATGCTGCGCATTTTACCGACAAGATGCCACTCAACTTTTTCTACGCGGGCTTGATTCACCGCGCTCTACCTAATGCGCGCATCGTGGCATTGCGCCGCGGCGCCATGGACAGTTGTTTAAGCAATTATCGACAACTGCTAACAGTGCAACATTCTTATTACCACTACACCTACGACCTAAAAGCAACGGCTCAATTCTACCGCGCGTTCGACACCCTTATAGCGCATTGGCGGGCGCAGTTACCAACCGACCGGTTTATGGAAATTCGCTACGAAGACATCGTGTTTGAGCAAGAGATTCAAACACGCGCTCTGCTTGAGTTTTGTGGCCTAGAATGGGAGGAACAGTGTTTACGTTTTCATGAAAATTCCGCGCCCGTCGCAACCGCCAGTTCGGTGCAAGTGCGACAACCACTCTACGCAGGCTCTATTGGCCGATGGAAGCGATACGGGGACGAGCTCACCGAACTACAACAAGCTCTTGGCTCTTTGGCTAACGACTAACTATTTTCAACGCAGACTTGATGCGAGCTCTACTGCTTCAGGCTCGTGCTCAAATTCGATAAACACGCTGTAGTTCTCCTGATTAGCATCCTTAATATTAGAGATTCCTCGATAGGATGCTAAGGTGCGCGACTGGGCGTAGTATTCGATGCGAACGGGGTCGAGCAGTAGCCGTAACAAAGGATTGGCTATGTTCATCTCGAAACGAGCTTTACCGGCTTTTTCGAGCAAGTCGCTGTTTGCGTCCACGCGTTTAAGTTGCAGATAAACCACATCTAATTGGCCAGTACTTGCAAACGGAAAGCGCAATACTTCGCCGGCCATGAGGGCATCCCATTGACTCACAATAAAGTCGTCGAAACCGGCATCAATAACAATGTTCTCTGGATTTTTGTAACGCACTTGTTTCGCGCGTCGTTGCTCGGGCCCGACCACTTCAATGTCCAGACCTTCCGGGGTGCGCTCAATACGTTCTTGCAGCCCAAGGTGAGATTGCTCCAACCGATATTCCACCACTTTACCCTCTGCATACTTTACTACTCGCTCGCCAATAACCTTGTCGTTTAAATCAAAGTAACGGGTTGCCAACTGTTGCTGCTCAGGTGTTTCAATTCTGGAATGCTCCTCGATATACAACGGCTCACCGGTATTTGCGTCATACACTTTACCCACCAAGCGCTCACCCCTCTCTACCGCGCTGCTGACCAGTGGCCAAAGCAACGAAACGATGAGCAGGGTAATTACGGCAAAAGCATGATGGCTTGTGCGAAGAGGATTAAAGTGTGGGTGTTTAGAATATTTCATGACGAAGGACAAGCTGATATTAATGGTGGCTATTTTACTGATTGACCTGTGAATCACGGTTCGATACATGTGCAGAGGCTTTCACAGTCACTGCAGCCGCTACTTGTGGTTCTACCGTGATGCAACTAATGGCCAAAGAAGAGTTTTTGATCGGGCTGGGGCGTAGTAAGATTTAGTTCTCAGATCCAGCGCGCTCACCGATTACACGTCTTAGCGCCTAATCACGCCAAAAATACGATGTATAAATATCTAATCCCGGTTTTAGTATTCTCTTTAGGCTTTCCAACTGCACACGCGGAAAGCAAAGATCATTCAGCTGCAAGGGTCGACATAGATAGACCCGAAATCGAAGTTGCGCTTGATAGTTCGGAGCCGATGAAAGAACTAGAAACGGGATATATGCCTGCAAAAGCAATTAACCGAGCGCCACCATTGTACCCAAGAAGTCGCGCGGCTAAGGCCCATGCAGGTATGGTAGAACTCTCTTTTATGGTTGGACCCGACGGTAGAATTTTCGAAACAATCCCTCTGCGCTCAACACACAAAGCATTCGAAAGAAACGCGGTAGACGCGGTAAACCAGTACGTTTATGCACCCGCCACCTTAGATGGGGTTCCGATTGCAAGCCGCGAGACCATTAGAGTCGTTTTTGCGATGATGCGTGAGAAGGATGCTGTAGTTCCTGAATTTCATAAACTTTACCGAAGCATCAACAAACAATTAAAAAAGCCGCGCGTAGACGTGCCGCTTATCCAAAATCATATTAAAAGATTGAGAAATACTAATAATCTAAGTATTTACAGCTTGGCGCAAATAGCCAAGCTAGAGGTTATCTTCGGCCAAGATCACTCTAGCGATGAAGACTATCTAGAAGCATTGCAAATGCTCATATTATTCGAGGGAATGCTCGATGAGCAGGCCAGCTTCTTACCAACAGAGTTGCTCATCAGCCTGAAACAGAAAATCATCGACTTGAATTTACAACTCGGTCGATTTGCTGAGAGCGTTTCAGAGTATGAAGAGTTGGCTCTTGAAGACGAGCAAGCGGCTTCAGTGTTTGACCAAGCGATAGAGCAAATTCGTGATTTGCGAAAACTAAAACGCAGCCATGCGCAAAACACCAAAATTGTAGCGAATCGACACACGGAAATTAGCCTTATTGGTGATCGAGTTAAGTTGCGCTCAGTAACCGGCACACTTGAAGCACTTAAATTTAGATGCTCTGCCAAATTCTTCGAGACCCCTTTTGAACTTGAAAAGGAGTATGAGATTCCTGATGAGTGGGGGCATTGCCACATGGAAATCGTTGGCGAACCAGGCTCTACAGCAGAGGTTATTCAGTCTTATTCTAAAGCTTAGTTTCGATGCTATCTTAAACAGATTCAGCCATTCGATACGCTAAGTTACGAGCAAAAAAACAGCCGCTAAAAGCGGCTGTTTTGCGGAACTTAGAACACGTTCCGTAAAGGCATTACCAAACTACTTTGGAATGCGGATTTTTTGACCTGGAAAAATTTTATCAGGGTCTTCGATTACTTCGCGATTCGCTTCAAAAATTTCGGTGTACTTAGCACCGTTACCCAAGAACTGTGAGGCAATAGCCCACAGCGTATCGCCACTTTTAATAGTGTAATATTCTACTGCAATGGTTGCTTCTGGCGCTGTTAAACCATCGCCATTTACTGAGCCTACGCCTTTCATATTACCAGCCATCAAAACAACTTTTTCTTTCGCTTCAGCTGACTCACAAGTGCCCGACAGCGTACACACTTCTTCATCTAAGCTCACGCTTAAGTCGCTCACGCCTGGGTTGTTTTTTTCGATGTTTTCTTTAATTAAATCAGCAGCATTTGCGTCACCGATGCCGAACACTTTTTTGCCTAAATCGGCTGCAAAATCAAATAATCCCATTGTGTCTCCTACCCTTATACAAGGTTCTGATTGTTAAAAGATCGCCACTAATCGGCGACACAGATAGGAGAACATACACGCTAATTGTGCTTTTGCGCAACCGTAAGCGCATTACAAAATGCAAATAATGGTTACTTATTAGCGAGGGAATTGAGGCTCAAGTACGGGATATTCGCCAAAGGCTAAGGAGTATTACGCTACTCGCAATTAACTCTAGTGGCTGCAACGACCAAAAGACGGGTGTCGCCCAAATACCCGTGGGTGCTAAGAAGCCCTGCATCAATTCCGGAATAAGAGATTCTGGAACCGGATGATGC
>CAYGNS010000283.1:0-4182 GCA_964351295.1 uncultured Gammaproteobacteria bacterium | reverse complement strand
GGGCCGATCACGCCATTATCCGAGTGATGCTAGGGGATGCTAAAGTCGCCGCGCAAATGGCCGCTGAAATGTTGGCGTTGGGTGTCTATGTCGTCGGTTTTTCATTTCCGGTGGTGCCGCAAGGCCAAGCGCGCATCCGCACTCAAATGTCGGCCGCCCACACATTAGAACAAATTGATCGCGCAGTGGATGCGTTTATTCATGTTGCCCAGAATATGGACATCTTGCCGCAGGCTAGCCATGGTTAAGCGCACCGAGTCAGGTTCCACCTTGTCAAACAACTCTACTTTAGCGCCATGTAAGGTGGCGAATTACCATGAAAGCACTGTCTAAACTCGAAGCGAAACCGGGCATTTGGATGACCACTGCTGAGCGACCGGCGGTCGGTCATAATGACTTGTTGATTAAAATCCGTAAAACGGCAATCTGCGGCACGGACATGCATATTTACCATTGGGATCAATGGTCGCAGAAAACCATTCCCGTGCCCATGATCGTTGGGCATGAATATGTGGGCGAAGTGGTTGAAATTGGCGCTGAGGTGGCGGGCTTTAACATTGGTGATCGTGTCTCTGGCGAGGGTCATATTACCTGTGGTTACTGTCGTAACTGCCGAGCCGGGCGGCGGCACTTATGCCGCAATACGGTGGGTGTCGGCGTAAACCGTCAAGGCGCGTTTGCCGAATACTTAGCGATACCGGCGTTCAATGCCTTTAAAATTCCCGCAGATATCAGCGACGATCTGGCCGCTATTTTCGATCCCTTTGGCAACGCCGTACACACCGCGCTCTCGTTTAACCTAATTGGCGAGGACGTATTGATCACGGGGGCTGGACCCATCGGTATTATGGCGGTGGCGGTCGCACGTCATGTAGGTGCGCGCCACGTGGTGATCACCGACGTGAATGATTTTCGTCTCGCACTTGCGAAGAAAATGGGCGCTACCCGAACTGTCAACGTGGCCAATGAATCATTAACCGAGGTAATGCGCGAGTTGCGTATGAGCGAAGGTTTTGACGTAGGTCTGGAAATGTCGGGGGTGCCGAGCGCGTTCAAATCGATGCTCGAGACAATCAATCATGGCGGTAAAATCGCCATGCTGGGCATTCCGCCAGAAGAAATGGCGATTGATTGGAATCAAGTGATTTTCAAAGGCCTAGAAATAAAAGGGGTCTATGGCCGGGAAATGTTTGAAACCTGGTACAAAATGGCCAGTTTAATTCAAAGCGGTCTCGACTTGAGTCCACTGCTAACCCACAAGTTTGCGGTAGACGACTTTCAGCTCGGTTTTGACGCCATGGCGTCGGGTCAATCAGGCAAAGTGATACTGAACTGGAGCGAAGCGTAGTCAAGAGGACATAGTCTTGCGGTCTAGCAGCTTAGTCTTGTGACTCTAATGGTAAGAGCAGGCTGTTGCGAACAAAGGGATGCGGCAGACTCAATGGACGCCGCCAGAGATTAAGAATTAGCGCGGCGGAAAATGCAGAGCGTGTGCCAAGACGGGGCCGCGTTTGCTCGCTTCTTGCGCGATCTTTTGATCAAAAACGGACTGCGCCTCGCAGGCACACTGTCCACAGGCCGTGCTCACGTCTAGCTCGTCTTGCAATTGCGCAAACGAACTCACGCCACTTTCAACAGCGTGATGGATATCGCGATCAGTAACCGCTCGGCAAAGACAGACAAACATGGGTGCATTCGTGAGTAAGAAGTTGCGTACGGCCAAAGTATACCGTGAACCCTCACTGCATGTAAATGCGAATCGTTATCACTTACATTAACATTCGCTCAAACTCTGCCAAGCTGACGAGACTGAGTTCACACCTCCAAGGCTTAACCCACGGAACGAACTACTCTTGCATAACTTTTAAGTACAAACTCTTTTTAGGCTGCGCAAACACGCGTCTAACCATATCTTCAAACAACGCGAGTTCGAGCTTCGGCTTAGCGGCATCGAAAGCTGGGTCATCGTAGCGAGCGATAAACCGCGCGGTGCGCGCATAGCCTGGATGCTCGAGATACTGATCACGCATATTGCGATCCATACCCAGATAGTGAAAAAAATTATAGCCCTGAAAAATGGCATGGTGCTTAACCATCCAATGATTCTCATCGCTCACAAAAGGTTCTAAGATAGCGGCGCTCACGTCAGCATGATTGGTACTACCGAGCGTATCGCCAATGTCATGCAGCAGCGCACACACCACGTACTCTTCGTCTTCACCCGCCTCAGCTGCCAGCTCCGCCGTTTGCAAACAGTGCTGCAAGCGGTCGATCGGAAAGCCACCAAAATCTCCTTCTAGCAGCGCCATATGCTGCAATATTCGATCAGGGAGGCCCGCTGAAAACTGCTTGGCATGGGAGGCAATAATGGCCCAGTCGCTAGCGGTGCTGTCGGACATTTTGCTAAATTTGGCATTCATGGCGTTCTCCGTGAGGAATGTGAATTAATACAACTGTGCTGGCACGGTTATAGAATGATGGCCAAGGTATATGGCTTCAATCCGCGTTTTAAACGTGCGCTCTAATTTGCGCGACATTCGCGAGTGGGCGCGACTGGCTTTCGATTTCGCGCACAGCGCTCTCAACCAGCGCCAAATTGCTTGTGGTTGAACCGAATGGCGCATCTTCTAAACCTACCCGCAAATGCGCGCCCAACTCGAGCGCCAAGGGCATAAACTCAACAAGGTTGGCATCTAAACCCGACAGCATCCACGGCGCGTTGGGCGCTAGTTGCTGCAACAATTGGGAATAATACTCTACCGCAGCCGCGCTGGGTGGCAAGCCAAACAGCAGATTGTCCGACAACATCACCCGATACACAGGCTGTGGTAATTGAGGAAACTGCGCGGCCATTGCCGCCCCTAAGCGGGCAAAACCCGGTTCGTAAATTGCATAGGCTGGACGCCATTGGTGTGCCGCTGCTAACGCCAAGCCGTGTCGAATGTGACTATCGGGATTAACATACGCAATGCCATCCTGAGTCGCGGCGACTTGACTCGTATGAGTAATGTTTACGCTGCCTGGATCTATAACGCTCCATTCTAATAGACCACGATCAAGCAGGGCTTGTATCGGGCGAAAGCGCGCTTCGACGTCCCCGAAAAGACTCAAAGTGGGATACACAATCACGTCGACCTGCTCGCGAATACCTTCAATAATTCGCGCGTACTCATCCGCGTCCTCCACACCCTGACCCGCGGCATTGTACGCATGCACATGCACGATGGCCGCGCCCGCCTTCGCGCATTCAATGCCCTCAGCAATGATGGCCTCCGCGGTAATCGGAATCTTGGGCTGAAAAGCAGTGCCTGCAGCACCATTAAGTGCCACCTCTAACCAAACCGGTTGTTGATCCATACCTCGATTCCTCGCTGGCGGTTTAACCGCTTGATTCACTCACCGACCCTGTGCAGTCTGCGGCTTTAAAACGGCGCCGAGCCCGGCGTGCGCGGAAACGGAATAACGTCGCGAATATTCTCCATGCCCGTGAGATAGTTAATTAAGCGCTCAAACCCGAGTCCAAATCCCGCATGCGGAACCGTGCCATAGCGGCGTAAATCGCGATACCACCAAAGATGTTCAGCCATTGCTTGATCGGGAAAACGCGTGTCGAGCACTTCCAACCGTTCTTCGCGTTGGCTACCGCCAATAATCTCGCCGATGCCGGGCACCAAGACATCCATGGCCGCGACTGTTTTATTATCGTCATTGAGCCGCATGTAAAACGCCTTAATTTGCTTGGGATAGTTTTTCAGTACCACGGGGCCTTTGATGTGTTCTTCGCATAAAAAGCGCTCGTGCTCCGAAGCCAAATCAACACCCCAGGCGACTGGATATTCGAATGACTTTCCGCTGGCCAGTAAAATATCAATCGCATCGCTGTAATCCATATGCGTGAAGGGTGTATCCAGCACCGCTTGCAGACGCTGCATAACGGTTTGATCAACGCGCTGCTGAAAAAAAGCAATGTCGTCTGCGCGTTCGTTTAGAACGCTGCGAATGCAGTGCTTAAGAAAGTCTTCGGCCAACAAGGCATTGTCGTTTAAATCCGCAAAGGCAATTTCAGGTTCCACCATCCAAAATTCCGCCAAATGCCGACTGGTATTGGAATTCTCGGCGCGAAAAGTAGGTCCAAACGTGTAGACGTTGGACATTGCCAAACAATACGACTCAACGTTGAGT
>CAYGNS010000282.1:0-4192 GCA_964351295.1 uncultured Gammaproteobacteria bacterium | reverse complement strand
GCAGTAACTCTTTGTGGGTTCCAGTGCGTGCGGTGCTCGCCGCCACTTTGCTCGTGCCGGTGATTAAGGGCTTTTCATTACTGCAGGTGTTGATCTTGTCGTTGGTCGTTAATTTTAGCTTGACGTTAGCCAACGGTATGGCGAGCGCGGCTGCGCACTATCTAGCGCGGGATCAAGGTACGTTTACGGCTCCGTTAGTAGCGCAAGTTCAGGGTGTTGCTGAGCAGATGTTGTTTACGAGCGTTTGTCAAAACTACTACAACTCGATTGAGTATCACGCCGATGAAGGAGGACAAGGCGCAATCGTGGCAATGGAGTCAATTGAGGTGGCCAACCGTATGCGTAGAGTTCGCTGGTCGTTTAATGGTGATGCCTATTCCGGCCAAGGTGAAGCCGCCTGCGGTGCTTATTTAATTACCTGCCCAGATAAACACGCCGCTACGCTACAGATGTGTGATTCTCAGCTGGACGCATTAAAGCGATTAAAGGCAGAGCTTGACCCCATCGCTGAAAGCATACTCGCTCAGGAAGCGGTGAGCAGTTTAGACATTGCACAAGCGGCGCTCAACTATGAACAAGCGCTGCGTGAGGCATTGGCTGATCGTTTAAAAACTCTCGAGTTTGATGAGCAACGTTTACAAGCCAGCAATGCGTTGGTGGATGCGATTGAGCACAAAGGGTTCGCCTTTTTGGGCCAATGGTACATGACACTAGCGGCACTGAATCAAAGCAATAGCCGTTATTCGGTAGCCACGCTAGACAGTTTGCCAATTGACCAGAGCAAAGCCATTCAGACAGGTTTAGGTGTGTACGCCTATTTGCAGCGTACTCAATCGGTTTTACGTGCAAAATCACAAGCATTGACCCTTACCGCGGGCGAATTGAGTGATGCGGCGGTGCGTCAACGCGAAATTGCTGGTGTGCTTGGTGGGGAAGGCACGCTCGGAAATTATTTATCGAAGCACTCTGAGCTCAATTTAGTGGGGGAAGACGCCGACGGATCCAAATTATTTAACTTCACGGATAACCCATTAACAGGGTTGCAACAGCTTGGCAGCACAATGGTGACCTTAACGACCGCGTTTTGGAGCGAAGCGCGTATGCAAGGCACCACAATAAGACGCTCTGAACAAGATCAGGAAGTGGCCCATTTGGTGATGCGTGCGGCGGACTCGGTAAACGCACAGCGGCGCTCCCCTGATGCGACCCAGGGACAGTTCGAAACGTTTGCTAGTTACATCATGATTATTCTGTTTCTAGCTGGGCTAACCTTAATGTACTACATACCTGCTATTCCCTTCATCTTATGGACGTTAGGTGTAGTGGGCTATTTAGTGTTGGTGATCGAGTCGCTTATTGCCGCACCGCTGTGGGCCGCTTCGCATGCCTTGCCCAAAGGGCAGGGGCTCACTTCAGACGCTGCACGGCAGGGTTACATCCTGCTGTTAAATCTGGCCATTCGACCGCCCTTAATGGTGCTAGGCTTACTCGCTGGTGGAGCGCTGATGACGCTGGCGGCTAAATTCGCCGTTGCCACTTTTGATGTTTACAGCGCTGCGCTCTTAGAAAGCAGAGTAGAGTTGTCGTCGTTACTTACCTTTGTGGCTTTATTTGTGGTTGAAGTGATTGTACTCGTAGGCTTGGTACATAAATCCTTTGCGCTCATCTTCGATGCTAGCGATAAAGCCGTCGAGTGGGTGAGCGGGCAATCGCGTAGCAGCTCGGAAAGTGGTGACGAGCAACGTATTTCTGGGGCTGCAGGGGGCGCACAACGTTCGGGGGAAGCCGCTTTAGGCCGAGCCAGTTATTCGGCGCGCGCGACGAATAATATAAGTCCTCATACACGCTCCGATCCAGTCGACCATCAGACGTTTAAATAGTTTAGCCGGTAGCGGCTAGCTTACATTTGTCTGGTTTATACTGAGAGGAACGGCACTTTCTGCCATAATGCCACCTTGCACTTTGCCAAAAGCCACCCAAAACACACTTTTATGAACTCACCGCTTTTTCCCAGATTTTTACGATCGTTGTCGCGTCTCATTTGCGTGCTGGGTACCGCGAGCGTCCTTGTCGCTTGCTCGTCTATGCCCGTCAGATTGCCTAATTTGGGTGCCGAGAAACCCATCGAAATCGCCGAACGATTTTTCGCTGTTTATGCCCAACGTCAAGACTTTGATGCCTTGATGGCCTTTTATGCGGAAGATGCGCAGTTAGAAGATTTGATTTACGGCCATTTTGCCCAAGACAAAGCCGCGATTCGCGCATTTTTAAATTGGGATGATGATAAGTTTTCGTTAGCCAATGGACCACCCGCACTTGAAGTAACTGCGTTAACCTCAGACGGCTCAAGAGTGGTGGCTCAGGGCTATTTCAAGCCGTTTAAATACGGCGACAATTTATTCGGTCCTTGGCGGTTTGTGATTATTTTAGAGTTTAATGACGAAGGGCAAATCGTGCGCGAAATTGACTGGATCAATTACACCCCCCGCGAGAAGTTTTTAGGTGGTAAAGACATCAACACTCTAGGCCGCAGTCAATAGCGTGCCGATAGCGAAGAGATGCACTGGTATGCATTGGCGCGCTGCTTTTCCTCACCTTCAACGCTCGACATGCCCCTTGCAAATCTAGGGCTTTCGCCCTAGAGCTTACTGCAGCAAACTATGCTGCAGATAGATGGCGGCGTCGCGAATGTCAAAAATGAAAGAAAATATAATCACGAGCGCAATCCAACCGGCCCAGATAGTGTAAGCACTGACCTTTCCTAAAAAGGCTTTTTCCCTAAGGACCTGATAGAGTCCAGGCGTCCAGAAAAGTAGGTGAGTTAGGGCAATTAATCCAGAAATCGGTTGCAGCCCCAAATAGGCGAATCCAAATTGATTGAATAGGATCCCTGCGATAAAGCCACCTATCACCCAGCGTGCGGGCGCGTGGTTTTTTACAAATACAATTCCTACCATAAAGCTGATTGCCATAATGCCAATCCAAACTTTCACCCATTGAGGAGTTAGCTGCCAGCCTTGCTCGTCAAACACTTGCAAAGCGCCATGTCCGGAGCTGTAGGTGGCGTTGAGGGTCTCAGCGGCGTGAGTTACCCCTAATAAGGGTACAGCTAGCAGCATAAAGCTGAGTAAAAATCTCATTCTCGTTCTCCTTTGCTCGTATTATTAGAGTTGCTAATGAAATAAAAAAAGCCGGAACTCACTTTGAGTTACGGCTTCTAATATTACTGCTTTTACATGGCGCTTGTTGGCTAGCCCCTGTAATTATTTACTCCCAAGTAGTCTCACTTAGCCAACGCTCGGCTGCACTTTTTAAAAAGTGCTTCGGGCTTTTTAGGCCTTGTTTTCTGTGATGACTAGATCCGATTTAGGAAAGTCATTGAATGGGAATGGTCGTTGATCGGTGTTGTAGGTTACAAAACGTAAAATGTCATGCACATACTTGCCCAACATATCACCGAACTTCAACAGATTATGGTTGGCTTTGCCCGTGAATACGGTAAATGCACACTGCGCAACGACCACTACCGCAATTACAAATTGTGTGACATAGAAAACGACCCAAAACAACACAACAAATAAGACTCGTATCCACGCGTCTTTACTCTCGTAACTGTTACTCATAATAAAACCTCGAAAAAAATTTCTCTGAGCTTACTTAATACGGTTGTTTTTTAGGATTCCAAGAGTCGCGCCAATCAAATGTTTGCGTATCTAAAATTGTCATATAATCAGTCGATTCCAGCTTAGGTCAAATTTCATGAAAATTACCAATGTACGTTTATATTCTGTAGCACCACGCTGGCTGTTTTTGGCGATGGATACAGATGAAGGGGTTACTGGCTGGGGGGAGCCAGTGATTGAGGGCAGAGCCAGTTCGGTAGCCGCCGCCGTTAATGAGTTGACACCTTATCTCATTGGCCGGGATCCGAGTCGTATCAATGACATATGGCAAACCTTGTACCGCGGAGGTTTTTATCGCGGCGGTCCAATTTTAATGTCCGCCATTGCGGGTATCGACCAAGCGCTCTGGGACATCAAGGGAAAGGTGTTGGGACAGCCAGTGTACGAGCTTCTCGGCGGCCTAGTGCGCGATAAAATGAAGACTTATTCGTGGGTGGGGGGCGATGACCCATCGGCGGAAGTCGAGCAGATGCAAATCTTGATGGAGGCGGGCTGGGACACCTTTAAGC
>CAYGNS010000281.1:0-4221 GCA_964351295.1 uncultured Gammaproteobacteria bacterium | reverse complement strand
CTTAGAGAAATTAACCATGTTACGCAGTCGAGGGTTTGGGGCAACACTGGTTGTGTTGCTCACAGTCTTGAGCGGTGTCGCTCACGCAGAGTTAAAAGTGGGCGTATACGACAATCGAGTAATCTTAGATAATTTGCCCATGGTGCAAGAGGAGCTCAAAAAGCTCAATGCTGAGTTTGAACCCACTCAGAAGGAAATTAACGACAAGCGCGAAGCATTGCTCGCGTTGCAAGAATCGATAAACAAGAATCGCGATCAATTGTCAGATGCCGAACTCAAGCAAAAGTCGTTGGACTTTCAGAGCAAGCGACGAGATTTACAGCTGCTAGTGGAGGACACCGACCGCTTGGTCAATGTACGCCGTAATGAAGTAGTGCGCGCTATTCAGAATACTGTCGAGCAGGAAGTTAGTACATTAGCGAAGGAAGAAGGTTACGATCTTATTTTACGCAGTGGGGTTCTGCATGCGAGTCCGAAAGTGGACATTACGCAAAAAGTATTACAGCGCTTGTCGAATAAATAGCGCAGTTGGCCGAGTTTGGATAGCGTGATGCTAATCAAATCAACATTTTTTAATCCATACCACTATTAGCTCGCGGCGGTTTTTAACCAAGCGTTTGTTGACTAGGAGATTTTTGTGCCGTTACTTGATATACACCAGATCAAAAACTATCTACCGCATCGGTATCCATTTTTACTCGTTGACCGAGTTATTGAGTCTGAGGGCAATGAGCGCTTGGTCGCGATTAAAAATGTGACCTACAACGAACCGTTTTTTATGGGGCATTTCCCGAATCGTCCTGTCATGCCGGGTGTTCTGATTATCGAAGCATTGGCGCAATCGAGTGCCATACTTGCCTCGTTTGGTTTGGAGCATATCGATACCGATAAAATGGTCTACTACTTCACTGGCATCGATAAAGCGCGCTTCAAACGCCCCGTCGAGCCAGGCGATCAACTCGTCTTTGAAGTTCAGTTAGTGCGACGAATCAAAAACATGTGGAAATGTCATGGTCGGGCAACGGTAGACGGCGCACTAGTGGCATCAGCCGAGTTGATGTTTACGTTTAAACAAATCGAAGACGAGTAACAGACATGAATTTTAATGTTGTTGTTACCCACTCGGTCGTGAGATAGGCCTAATTACTATGAGCACGCATATTCATCCCACTGCGATCATCGAACCTGGTGCCCAATTGGGCGAGGGTGTATCAATTGGCCCTTACTCTATCGTGGGCGCCAATGTAGTGCTTGGCGACAACACCAAAGTGGAATCGCACGCGGTGCTCAATGGGCATACTGAATTAGGCCGCAATAATCATATTTACCCTTATGCAGCCATTGGCGGTGCGCCACAGTCAATTGCTTATAAAGGCGAGCCTACTAGAGTGGTTATTGGCGACAATAATATTTTTCGCGAGAATGTGACCGTTAATCGCGGCACCGTAGCGGATGAGGGAATTACGTCAATCGGTAGTGATAATTTTTTTATGGCCTATACGCACATAGCCCATGATTGCCGTCTTGAATCGAATATTGTATTTGCGAATTCTGCGAGCTTGGCTGGGCATTGTCGGGTAGGCAATTATGTGGTGTTAGCGGGTTATACCCTAGTGCATCAATTCTGTCGGGTCGGAGATCACTGTTTTACCGGTGTCAACTCGGTGTGTATACAAGATGTACCCCCCTTCACTTTAGTCGCGGGTAATCGTGCGATTACGCATGGTATTAATGTGCGTGGCCTACGCCGCCGTGGGTTTTCCAGCGACGACATACTTGCACTAAAGCGCGCTTACAAAATTATTTATCGATCTGGACTGACTATGACCCAGGCCATAGCGCATATCGAAGAGAAGGCGTGGGAATCGGAGCATGTGAAATTTTTAATTGAATTTATCAGAGCGTCTAAACGCGGAGTTATTCGCTAAACAATAACCGCCCGCGTTTTGGCCGTACTAGGATGCAATTAAGTAAAATCGCCAATGTCGCGGGCGAGAAATCGGGCGACTATCTAGGCAGTGAAATAGTCAAGGTTCTCAAAGCGCGTCATCCTAACGCAGAGTTTGTGGGGTTGGCGGGACCACTGATGCAAGCACAAGGCGTGCGCAGTTTGGGCGAGATGGAAAGAATCAGCATCATGGGCTTCGATGGCTTGCTCTCAAGCATCTTTGACATTCTGGCCATTCGACGACGGCTCAAGCGCTATTTTTTGCAATGGCGACCTGATGTGTTTATCGGAATCGATGTGCCCGATTTTAATTTAGGTCTTGAGTTAGATTTAAAAGCCGCCGGTATTCCGATCACTCATTGTGTTAGCCCCACTGTGTGGGCTTGGCGCGGGGGGAGGATCAATAAAATAAAACGGGCGATACATCAGATGTTGGTCTTGTTTCCGTTTGAAGAGCGGTATTATCAACTTCATGACACGCGCGTAGTGTGCATCGGCCACCCCCTTGCGAAGCAAGTGCGTGACTGGCAACTTCCCAGCGAATTCCAGCGTGAATTTCCAAAACAGCAGCGAGTACGCATCGCGGTGTTGCCGGGTAGTCGCATGAGTGAGGTTGGCCGTCTAGCACCCATAATGTTTGCCGGTGCGCGCGCATTGGCAGCAAAGTTCGGAGATGTCGAATTTTTAGTGCCAGCGGCAAATGCGCATTTAGCAACGCATATGCGCGGCCTGGAGGAGTACGACCCGGCGCTAATTCGTATAGTCGACGGATATTCTCGGGATGTTTTGTTTAGCTCTGATTTAGCCGTTCTGGCGTCAGGCACCGCCGCCTTGGAGGCCGCCTTATTTGCCAAGCCCATGGTGGTGATGTACAAGGTCTCAGGCTTAACTGCTTGGCATGCGGGTCGCACCATGCAGGTAAGCCATTATTCAATGCCTAATCATTTAACTTCGCCGCCTGCCGTACGAGAGTTCGTGCAGGAGCAGGCTACGGTTGAGAACCTAGTAACAGAAGTCAGCAAGCTGTTGCAAGACGGACATTATTTTATGCAAATGCAGCAAGCTCTAGCGGCGATTGCCCCCGAATTAGATCGAGATTTTGGCCTATTGAGCGCACACGCAATCGAAGGCCTAGTGCAAGAGCAAGTGCAAGCGCAAGCCCATCGTTAGTCGAGTGAGTACCCGTGAAGTGTATAACGCACGTTATGCGCATATTGACTTGCTCGCGGGCGTCGACGAGGTGGGGCGTGGACCGCTCGCCGGCCCCGTTGTAACCGCCGCCGTTATTCTACCTCGGAGTTACTCATTACCCGGCTTAATGGACTCCAAGCAAACCTCCGAGAAGCTCCGTGAGCGGCTATACGAATCGATAATGGCCGAAGCCATTGCGGTGGCCATTGGCCATGCCGACGTAGCAGAAATTGATACATTAAACATCTTGCAGGCCACTTTACTGGCGATGCAGCGTGCTGTGGCTGGTCTTGAAATAATTCCACAAATGATTTTAGTCGATGGTAACCGCTGCCCTAGGTTTGCAATTCCCTGCGAGGCGATTGTAAAGGGCGACGGATTAGTGGATTGTATTTCGGCCGCATCGATTGTGGCCAAAGTGCATCGCGATCGTTTAATGCGAAAGCTTGCGCTAGAGTTCCCCGAATACGGATTTGCAAAAAACGCTGGGTATCCAACGGCGGCGCATCGCCAAGCGCTCGAGCAATATGGTGTGACCCCTCATCATCGGCGCAGTTTTGCACCGGTCGCGAAAGCCATTGAACGTGCTAAGCACGGTCAGACCTAAACGTGTTCGCCACGCGTCAAAAATGCTTGCAAGCAGACCTCACCCGATGCGTACTTAAGGGTACAATCGCGCGATGAAGTCCGCATTCGTCCATTTACACATACACTCGGAATACTCCGTGGTAAACGGCATGCTCCGCTTAGGGAGCTTGGTCGAAGAGTCGCTACAACAACAAGCGCCGGCCGTCGCTTTGACGGATCTGTCTAACTTATATGGGGCCGTAAAGTTCTACAGTAAATGTGTTGCTAAAGGCATCAAGCCTATAATTGGCGCCGAAATAACCTTGGATAATCCTGACAAGGTTAACCAACCGTATATTCTGGTTCTATTGGTTCAAAACGCTCAAGGCTACGCCAATTTATCCAAGTTGCTTTCCGTCGGGTATCAAAAAGGTCAGGCCAACGGACGCCCTGAGATTACTAAGCAATGGATTGCGGAGCACAGCGACGGCTTATTGTGCCTGTCGGGGGCCATG
>CAYGNS010000280.1:1319-4229 GCA_964351295.1 uncultured Gammaproteobacteria bacterium | reverse complement strand
TCACCCGGAGCAGACGCGCGGTGTCCCCGTAACGGGTACGCATCCAGAAATGACGCGCTATTTCATGACGATCACCGAGGCATCGCAGTTAATTTTAGAAGCCAGTGCGATGGGTGAAGGAGGGCGCATTTATGTGTTGGATATGGGGCATCCTGTGCTGATATCCGATTTAGCAGAACAACTCATCAAACTCAGTGGGAAAGAACCTGGAGAGGACATTAAGATTGTATTTACGGGTCTTCGCGCCGGCGAGAAACTGCATGAGGAGCTATTTCATGACGATGAAAACCTAACGGATACCGAATACGAAAAAATCCATTTAGCATCTACCAGAGCCATTGATGCCGAACATGCGCAGGTGCTTATAACGCAGTTACTCACGAAGCTGGACAACTATGACGACTCCCTAATTCATTGTCTGCGTTTACTTGTTCCAGAATATCGGGCGCACGACTTAGCCACTATGCAGCAGCGTAGCGCATAACAATAGCCTAGCATTGAGGAGTAGGGCTCTGCGGCTATTGAGTACTCAGTGGGGCATTTTGAGCCGCGTCTGTAGCGTCCTCTAGAGATTCATCTTCTAGGCGCGAGACTTGTAGAAGCACACCAATTTTGGGGTGATCGAAAAAATGCTTTTCATCCAACTTAATTCGACGCTTTTCAGTCAGGCGAAACCCGTCCACTTCCAAATCAAGATTTACATACAGAAGACTGTTCGCATAAACCTTAATCCAGCCTTTAAGACTCGGTTCATAAAAACTCATGGAGGCTGACTCGGAGTAAGGTAAGGATTCTTGCGACCAGGAAAAGCGCTGTATTACTTGATAGTTCGCTGAGGCTGTAAGTGCCGCGAGCTCTTCCTCTAGCAGGCGAGGTTCCACAACCCACGTTTCTGCAGGCGAGCGGGGCTCTGAGGGCGGTGTATAGCGATGACTCTCAGTCGCGCTACCTGCGTCAACTTGCTTAAACACGATGGCCTCAACCTGATAATTTTTGGCGTAAGCGGAGGCACTCATCCCCGCAGTCAATAGTGCCAGGATGGTTCCTAGCAGTACGGAACTTAACCTATTGTTACAAGTAATTGGGTTATTAGAGCGGTGCGTAGGGTTTGGTAATGCAAGCATTAGATGTCTGGTCCGTATGTTGAATCAAAATTTTAGTCACGCCCAAAACAAGCGTATCGGTGACCGCTGGCTTCAAGTGAATTAAAAATGCACGTAAAGCGTGGCGGCAGACTTTGCTGCACGACGTGTAATGGGATGATTATAATATCACCATCTTACACCGAGCCTCGCGGCAATTCTTTGCAGCAGGATTAAACAAAGTTTAAGTCGCTATGACTAGTGTGCTGTTGTATGCGGGTGAGCACTCTCGATAGAACAATTGAATCTAATTTGTCTTTTTAACCTTGATCATTATTTCCTAGCTTATGGTTATTCAACCCAGTTCGTTTAAGCCCGCCTACGGTCTTGCCAACAAGCATTTACAAACAATCCTATCTAGCGTCGGCCCGCGCCGTTTCAAATTAGCACGCATCAAGCAGCAATTGTTCCAGACGGGTGAAGCGCATACCTTAACTCTAAACGATAACGTGCGATTGCTGTGTTACTACAACCGAGCGCAGAATACGGCCTCACCCAGCGCTCGTTCATCGTCCTTAGTGATACTCATTCACGGCTGGGAGGGAAGTGAATCATCCTCGTATATGTTATCGGCTGCTGCCACATTGCTGACCCATGGGCACGACGTGGTGCGTTTAAATATGCGCGATCATGGCGATTCGCATCATCTTAACGAAGAGGCTTTTAATTCCACCCTATTGGCTGAAATCATTCAAGCGGTTGAGGTGATTCAAGCGCGCTTTAACTACAGGGATACACACCTAGCGGGTTTTTCTTTGGGGGGCAATTTCTGTTTGCGGGTTGCGGCGGCGGCACACAGTCACGCGATAAGTCTGCGCAGTACCACTGCTTTTTGTCCCGTGGTGCATGCTGAACTCGCGAATGCTGCACTTGTAGAGCCGCGCAACTGGTTATATAACGCCTATTTTGTGCGCAAGTGGAAGCGTTCGCTGCGCTTGAAAAGTGCGCATTTCCCACATCGCTATCCTGTAGAGCAGTTTGCCCATTTGGGCTCTCTTGATGCGATGAACAGAGTATTGATTCCTCAATACACCGCATTTTCGCAATTGAGTGACTATTTTGATGCCTATGCAATTACGGGCAACCGTCTAGCGAATACTATCTGTCCATGCTATTTGCATTTCGCGCGCGACGACATGATTATTCCAGTGGACAGCGTAGAGCAAATTACCCCGAGTGATAATTTGCATATTGTGATTACCGAACATGGGGGTCATTGCGGTTTTTTGAGTAGTTGGCGTTTCGAGTCGTGGCAAGATGAGCGCTTACTGCAGATCGTTAATCACTACTCGCAAGCCGACGAGTAGAAAGCTGACAATCAAAGGGTTACTCGACGCAGAAATCCCCGTACTTGCCCCCTGCATGCGTATTGAACTAGGGCGTTTTTTAGGGTAATTAATTGCCTCTGAGCGGTAGTATTTACGCCCAGAACCCCTATAATCGCGCCCTTTATCCGGCCACACAACCCCTCGTTCTTATGAAGCTTAGAAATGTCGCTATTATCGCTCACGTCGATCATGGCAAAACGACTCTTGTCGATAAACTCTTGCAGCAATCCGGCACCTTTAGCGAACGCGCTGAACTGGTCGAACGCGTCATGGATAGCAATGACTTAGAGAAGGAGCGCGGCATCACGATTTTGGCTAAGCCAACGGCGCTCAAATGGAAGGATTATCGAATTAATATTGTCGATACGCCTGGCCACGCCGATTTTGGTGGCGAAGTAGAACGCATTATGTCGATGGTGGACTCAGTCAGTCTATTAGTT
>CAYGNS010000280.1:0-1309 GCA_964351295.1 uncultured Gammaproteobacteria bacterium | reverse complement strand
CCACAAACTCGGTTTGTGACGCAAAAAGCGTTTGCCCACAACCTGCGACCGATTGTCGTCATCAATAAAATTGATCGGGATGGTTCTCGCCCAGATTGGGTTTTAGATCAAACCTTTGATTTATTCGATTTGCTCGGCGCCACCGATGAACAATTAGACTTTCCGGTTATTTACGCGTCCGCTATCCAAGGTTATGCAACAACCGATGCGGCACATAAGACCGATAATATGGATGTACTATTCCAAACTATTATTGATTCAGTACCACCACCACCGGTTGAATTAGATGCACCGTTCCAGATGCAAATTTCACAGCTCGACTATTCGAGCTATTTAGGTGTTATTGGCATTGGTCGCGTCAAGCGCGGTAGTGTGGCGTTAAACAGCCCGGTCAGCATTGTCGATATTGAGGGTAAAGTGCGCAATGGCCGCGTAGGCAAGTTATTCGGCTTTCATGGAATTGAACGCATTGACATCGATACGGCACAAGCAGGCGAGATTATTGCTATTTCAGGCCTAGACGAGTTGCATATCTCCGACACTATTTGCGAGCGCGATGCCGTTGAGGCGCTACCGCCGCTAACGGTGGACGAGCCAACGGTCACGATGACATTTCAGGTCAATACATCACCTTACGCTGGCCAAGAAGGTAAATATTTAACGTCTAGGCAGATCCGTGAGCGCCTACAAAAAGAGCTATTACATAATGTGGCGCTGCGCGTAGAAGACACTGAAGACCCAGAGAAATTTAAAGTGTCTGGCCGCGGCGAATTGCATCTATCTATTTTGTTGGAGAACATGCGTCGTGAAGGCTATGAACTCGCGGTATCGCGACCAGAAGTAATCTACAAAACGGTAGATGGTGTTTTGCAGGAGCCTTTTGAAAACCTAACGGTTGACGTAGAGGAAGTAAATCAAGGCACAGTAATGCAAGCGTTACAAGAGCGTGGCGGCGACGTGCAAAGCATGAGTCCCGATGGTGTGGGTCGTGTGCGTTTAGATTTTATTATCCCTTCGCGAGGTTTGATCGGATTTCAGACCGAGTTTCTTACAATGACATCTGGCACGGGATTGATCTATCACGTATTTGATCATTACGGACCGAAGAAAAATCGATCATTTGGCCAACGTAAGAATGGCGTTTTGATTTCTAACGGTACCGGCAAGGCGCTAGGTTTCGCTATTTTTAATTTGCAAGAGCGCGGCAAATGATGTTTTCACCATCGCAAATGATCTACTAGGGTCAAGTTGTGGTAATTCATTCGCGCGAAAACGATCTTACGGTCAATCCGCTCAAGGGCAAGCAATT
>CAYGNS010000279.1:0-4234 GCA_964351295.1 uncultured Gammaproteobacteria bacterium | reverse complement strand
CAGAAGATTGATTTAGACCATTTATTGGAAGAGGGCGATCGAGTTGAAATAATTCGCCCTTTGCTAGCAGACTCCAAGATCGTGCGCCGGGAGATGGCCAAGCTAGGCAAGACCATCGGCAAACAGCGTAACGACTAGCGCGGAACAGCCTTGAGCTTCATAAACAGCCTTGAGCTTCATAAACAGCCTTGAGCTTCATAAACAGCCGCTAATGGGGCTCTCAAGTGAGTTTAAGCGGCCTCAGTAGCCCTCACAAAAAAGTCCCCAGCTCACGATTTCTTATTATTCGTGAGTTTGCTTCTGCTCCTGGCTTTCGTTTTGGGGGCTTGGCTGGCACTGTCCTGTGCCAACTTTATCCGATTTGTTAGATCCTGAATTTTCTCTAAGGTGCGCAAATCGATGTCCAAATTCTTCTCCATGCTCAAGAGCAAAGGTTGTATGCTGGTTTCCATAGATCGGGCCAAGATATCCAGTGTCTCGCTGATTTTGGTGGATGGTTGGTTAATGATTTCAACCGTAGGGGGCGATTGGTCGCCAAGCGACTTCGCAATCCCTTTAAGCGCAGACAATAAGGCGTTGTACTGCTTGGTTTGCTGCTGTAATTTTTCCAGGGCAGCTTGATTTTTTCCAACTCGTTCAGAAGCCAACTGCTCTGCAGCGGCGGTCATGGATCTTTGCACCGAAGACGTTAGCTCATTGATACCCTCGACCAAGGAGATCATCTGAGTAGCAATTTTGGTGCCACTGTCCGCGTCGTGCCCGCCCAAGGCTTTGTTGCGTGTGAAGTCAGTCTTAATCTGTTGCCAGCGCGCGCTTTGTTCGGGCGTCATATTGCCACGCAGCTCAGCCAGCTTCAATAAGTTTTCTTCCGTACCACTCGTCAGTAATTGAGCCTCACCTAAGTAATGGTCTTCGATTAGTTGCATTAATTCAGCTTGATTCATCACGGCCGACACTTTTTCTGCCATTTTGTTCATGTTTCGATAGCTGCCTTGCAGCTTAAATGGAGGCTCTACCCGATAGCGATCAGCCTGTGCAGCGGATGCGATGTACTGTTGATTAACCTTCAGAATTAGCTCTTGAATCACAAACAACTTTTCAAACACGCTGCGAATTTCATTGATCTCAGCACCACTATATTGGTGAGTAAGCTCGGTGCTCGCTACATTTCGGCCACGCGCCATATTGATCAGATGATAAACGTCCTGCATCTCACGCGTCGCCAGCGGTGCCAGCACCGCGTTGGAAGTAAGCGAGTTTTCGATATAGCTCAAACCGAATTGCTCCTCCATGCCACCCAAGATATCACCGAGATTATAAATGTCGGCGCGATTGGCGAGCATGTCGGGCACTTTGAATACATCGCCTGATTCGGTATAGGGGTTGCCCGCCATCACCACGCAGAACTTTTTACCGCGCATGTCATAAGTTTTGGTCTCGCCGCGCCACACGCCTTCTACGCGCCGCGTGCCATCACACAAGGAAATATATTTTTGTAAAAATTCGGGATGCGTGTGCTGGATGTCGTCCAGATAGAGCATGACGTTGTTACCCATTTCGAACGCCAGATTGATTTTTTCAAGTTCCTGACGAGCGGTAGAGTTGGGCGCCTGTTCTGGATCTAGTGAAGTAACATCGTGTCCCAGTGATGGGCAATTAATCTTCATGAAGATCAGCCCCAGTCGACTAGCCACATATTCCATTAAAGTGGTCTTACCGTAGCCCGGTGGCGAAATCATCATCAGCAAACCCATTAAATCCGTCCGCTTATTCTCACCAATGGTGCCCATCTGCTTAGCTAGATTGTCACCAATCAATGGCAGATAGGATTCGTTTACCAATCGATTGCGAACAAAGGAACTCAGAGGTTTGGCCTTGAATGATTCAAGCTTCAGCTTCTGGCGCTCCGCTTGCATAACTTTACTTCGCAGTTCAAGATAGTGACGGTATGCAGGGATGGTTATACGCTGATGTGCTTCCATGCGTTGTAAGTACTCGTCCAAGCTGAAGGACAGGCTCTGTTGCTGAATCTTCAGATGTTCACCCAGAAGCCCGTCCACCTCTAATTCCAGCTTGGCGGAGGAGGGGATGACTTGCAGTTTGCACACTAAGTTGCTCGCTGCTTCGGGAATATAACGTTGCAATGAATTCGCGGAGGGATCTTCCATACTGTGTTTTTTGAGCATGGCTTTTAACCAAGCCATGCTCAACTCCCACGCATGATTCGGCTGAGTTTGCAAATCAGATAGAGACTGACGAAACTCTTTTAACGAGTCGGCATCGATTGAGCGTTCAAATTTATCCAACAGGTCGTGAGCGTACTTACTCTGGGTAAAACCAGAGTCGCTATCGGCCAATTGCTCGACCAGATAATCCGCCGCGCGCTGTGTCG
Source organism: uncultured Gammaproteobacteria bacterium (assembly GCA_964351295.1). Classification (GTDB taxonomy): domain Bacteria; phylum Pseudomonadota; class Gammaproteobacteria; order Arenicellales; family Arenicellaceae; genus Arenicella. The sequence goes on along the minus strand of CAYGNS010000279.1, from coordinate 1,842 downwards.
AACCGCTCAACTCGGGCAGTGGATATTGCGCGAGAAATTGGTTTAAATACTGATGTATTTCAGAGCTTAGCAATTGCATTGCTTGATGATCACTAAACAGTTCGCGTAGTCGACAAGCCGATCGAGCTCGTTGCGGCCAAACGGACTTCAATGTTTTGGTCGCAGAAACATCCATTAATTCAAGGTGCGACCAGAATAGCAGTGCCAAAGCGCGTGCTGGTGGCTCAAACATCAACAGACCTGCGTGCTGGAGCGATGGCAGCACAGCTTGCAGTATTAATGTGGCATCGTAGTCATGTATGCCTTTTTGATAACCATGTTTATACAGTGGGGTCGAGAATTCTCGGATCAGCTTCGTTAACTCATCAGGTTGCTTCAATCCTTGTCTGAGGAGTGACAGGGTCAAATCATGTTCGCCTTTTTGGGCAGCCTGCAGTACTAGGTAGGCCAACATCTCTGCGCGATAAATGTCGGGGGTCTCGGACTCTAATGACATCGACCAATATTGCTGTGACTGTGCTAGCGTTTGATCTTGAACCAATTCGTAATAGTCGGTGCCGATTAGGTGGAAATACAACTGATCGTTGCGCGGGATTATAGTCAGATCAAGGTCTTGCTGATTGACGCTGAACTTATGTTTGGGACCTAGCCTGATGACCTTGCCACCGTCTTCGTAAATATCGGTTTTATCACGTAAGGAACGAACCGCTTGCTCTTTGAGCCCCTTGAAGCGGGACTCCACATCGTCGGCGATGACCTCGGCATCTAAGCCGCGCAATTGAACAACCAGCTCTGTGGTATTCAAGACCAACGCGTCGGACGCAAAGTAGGTGTTTAGCTCATCAATGTCGCTGAGCTTAAGCGCCCGCTTTTCGATGCTATTGAGGATCCTTGTGGCCGAGTCACTGATTGTTTGGGCGCGACGTTGGCGTGCCTCCGTCAGGCTTTGTTTATGCGCTTCAAATGATTCATAGACTTCCTCGCGCTTATCCATGATATCGCCGAGGAATTGGTCGAATTCGCTGAACTGGCTTTCAAAATCCTCCAACTGGAGTAGTAGCTTAGCCAGCTGCTCGTCGCATTTCTCTGGGGTGTCAGCCACGCCCAGTGCATTGGTGATGCTTTGTGAGAACAGCTTGAATTGTGCCGAAAATTGCGCGATGGCTTCTTCAGAGCCCAAGCCCTTCTGCTTTTGTTTGCCACGTGCCTTGGTTTGATTCAGCTTGGCATAAACTTCAGAAATGGTATCCACGATGCGTGTGCGCACGGTGGTATCGTCGATTTTAAGCGTAGTAATTAGTTCTGAGAGCAGATCGAGTTGTGCCGTGGTGTCTTCGATTTTCTCAATAATCGGTTTGATCTCGGCATTTGTGGCAGCGAGGTCGATAGTATTGGCGTACTCCACGGCGTGATCGGTGTACGACCGAAGCGAATCTTCCGCCGTCAAAAACTCCGTAGTGCGCACGCCGAGTTCTTCTTCGGCGGTAATTAATGCAGTGTCTAGTTGCTGTAATTCCTCAACATTAATGTAGCGAAAACCTTTGATCGTAGCGATGTGTCCGCGCTGTTTGCGAATGTCCAGAATTGATGCAACAAACTGCTCCGCAGTCTCCCAGGATGCGGTGGTAATGCGACTCAGTAGAGCGCGTTGTTTTGTCCGTGCATCTTTTAGTGCTTGTGATGATTGTTGTTGAATGCTCTGAACTTTCTCAAACTCGTCGATAACCAACTCAGCGGTCTTTGCGATTTCGCGCAAATTCTCACTAATCGGCTGACGCTCTTTAGAATCCAACCAATAATGCGCATCGAAAATCCTTTTGCTAGCCTCGCTCAGCTCTTGGT
>CAYGNS010000278.1:0-4241 GCA_964351295.1 uncultured Gammaproteobacteria bacterium | reverse complement strand
CTCATGGACAATGCCGATACGTTTGAGCATCTTTATCGTGCAGGTCTGGAAAGCGCCTATGCTAATTCGCCAGAACTGGCCCGACTCGAGCAATTATCAAGCGCAAAGGCCCGTGAGCTCACTGCATTAAAGCGGCAACGCTGGTTGCCAGAAGTAGAGCTGAGCGGGCAGCTTAGCGACAATATTGATAGTGCCAATGCACAAATGCAAGATGGCAATGATTGGCAGGTGTTAGTGAACGCTAAAATCCAGCTGTTTCAGGGCGGCGGCTTGTTAGCACAACAGAGAACGGCGCGGCTGGAGCTGCAGCAGTTAGACAACCAACGCGAGCAAATTAAATTGCAGCTCGCTCAGCAGCTGCGGCGCGCGATGAATAATGTATTAACCTCGTTATTTAATTTAGACTTTACCCAAACCGCGGCCACCTCTGCGAGCAAGAGTCTGAGTTTAGTGACCGACTCATATAATCAAGGCGCTCTATCTATCGTTGATTTGCTGGATTCCCAGAATACCAGCATCAGCGCCAACTTAGGTGCGGTACAGGCGCGTGTCGCATTTTTGCGTGCGACAGTAGAAATGCAACGAACTATGGGTGATTATCATTTTTTAGCGTTGGCTGAACAGCGCGCAAAACTACGGAAGGACTATCAGCTTGATATCGCCGAATTCAGATCAGGTAAAAGTGCCGCCGATGAACCAACGAGTCGCGATCGGCGTAAGGAAGAGCCTTCAGCGAATGAAGAGCCTTGAGCCACAATAAATAGCCCTCACCATTTAACCCAAAGACCCTAGGTCATACTCGCAATTGCGTTAACTTTTAATGGCCTGTGTAGCCAAGGAGCATTCATCGATCATGCCTAGTCTGTCCCTAAAAATGATGCTCGCGTGTGGGGTGCTCGCCATTCTTGGCGCCTGCGATCAAAGCACACCGCAAACTGAAGAGAGCCCACGACCTGTGCGCTTTATCACCGTTGGAGATTCAGCCCAATCCCGACAAAGCACTTTTCCAGGGGTCAGCCAGTCCGCACGCGAGTCCCGATTGAGCTTTAAAGTGGCCGGCACAATCACCGCCATACCTGCCCAAGTAGGGGATTCGATTGCCGCAGGCACTGTGATTGCCAAATTAGACCCATCCGCTTACGAATTGCAATTACAGCAAGCCCAAGCCAATGTGGCACAGTTGCGTGCAGCGTCGCGCAATGCTCGTGCGGCGTACGAGCGCACCCGCTCTTTGTACGCTAATAATAATGCCGCGTTGGGTGACCTTGATGCCGCTCGCGCAGGGGCTGAGTCGGCAGAGGCCCAATTACGCTCAGCGAGTAAGTCCTTGGAATTGGCACAGCTTAATTTGTCCTACACGCAGCTTTCCGTCGACATCGATTGTGTGGTCGACGCAATCTCGGTAGAGGTGAATGAGAACGTGGCTACCTCGACAGAAGTCGCTCGAGTTAACTGCAGCGACGACCTCGAAATTGAAGTAACAGTGCCCGAAAGTACCGTTACTAGTCTGAGTAAGGGCGATCAAGCGCGCGTAAAATTTGACGCGCTTCCCGACCGGATTTTTGCTGGTGAAGTGGTTGAAATTGGCTCTGGGGTTTTAGGCGGCGGCTCTACTTTTCCTGTAAAGGTAGGCTTAAAAGAGTCTGATACGGCCTTGCGACCGGGTTTAGCTGCAGCCGTGTCCTTTTTAATCGAGCGTAGCGATGTGAATAGTACAGATGTGCTTATCCCTCTGTCTGCTCTCGTAAAACGCACTGATGCTACTTATGTTTATGTCGTGGTGGATCATCCCACTATTCCAGAACAGGGCCTAGTGCAACAGCGCAAGGTTTCGGTTGGCGAATTGACCTCAGCTGGAATTGAAATTATCGACGGCTTACAAGCGGGCGAGCGGGTGGTAACCGCCGGTGTTGCCTTTTTGCGCGAAGACCTATCCGTGGCTTTGCGTTAAGCGATCGGCGTAACCACAATCCCTTGGCGAGCATGCAGCATTTATGAACTTAACTCAGTTTTCGCTTAATAATGACCGCACAGTGCTTGCACTGATCGTTATTTTGTTTTTGTTTGGTCTGCAATCATTTGTCAGCATTCCAAAACAACAGGACCCAGGGTTTACTATCCGCACGGCCGTCGTCTCCACTCGATTTGAGGGTGCTAGCCCAGAGCGCGTTGAGCAATTGGTAACCAAGCGTATTGAAGAAAAAGCCCAAGAAATGCCTGAGTTGGACTTTATTACGAGCGAATCACTACCTGGCCAATCAATCGTTAAAGTTAACTTCAAAGAAAGCTTCACACAGCTGCAGCCTATCTTTGACGATTTGCGCCGTAAAGTTGAAGACATTCAACAACAATTACCCGCCGGCGCTGAGAAGCCCCGTGTGAATGATCAGTTCGGTGATATTTTTGGCAGTGTGTACAGCCTCACAGGGGATGGCTATAGCTATGCCGAATTAGCGCAAATCGCTGAAGATATTCGCGACGATCTACTTAAAGATCCCGATGTAGCCAAGGTGCGAATCCATGGGGAGCAAAAGGAGGTTGTTTATATTGATTATAAAAGTGCCACGTTGACTAAACTGGGGGTGTCGCCCCAACAGCTCGCGGGTATTTTGAGCAAAATTAATATTGTCTCAGCGGGCGGGCACATCGTAAGCGGTAAGGAGCGCATAACGCTGGAACCCAGTGGCAACTTTGAAACAATTGAGGATATCCGCCGCACTGTCATTCCCTTGCCCAATGTGGGGCTTGTTTACCTCGCAGACATTGCGGATGTGTATCAAGCTTATGATGATCCTACCGCTAAGCTGACGCGAGTTAACGGCCGTCCGGCACTGGCGATTGCGGTATCGATGCGCGCGGGTGGCGACATTCTTAAATTGGGCCGCCGCTTAGATTCGTTGGTTCCACAACTTGAAGCTCGCTATCCTTGGGGTGTAAAGCTCGACAAAATTTGGTTTCAAGCGGACCTGGTCGAGAAAGCCGTGGGCAATTTTGTCTCGAGTTTGTCGCAGGCCGTGGTGATCGTGATCGCCGTGATGCTGTTCTTCTTAGGATTACGCACGGGGTTTGTGGTCGCAACCTTGATTCCATTTGCCATCATGATTTCGTTTTACTTCATGCAGGTGTTCTCGATCACCATTAATCAGGTGTCGTTGGCCGCGTTGATTATCGCCCTTGGCTTACTCGTGGATAACGCGATAGTGATCGTCGAATCTATTTTGGTAAAACGCGATGAAGGCATCCCACTGCGAGAAGCGGCTGTACAAGCGGGCGGTGAGTTATTAACGCCGCTGCTTGTTTCTTCTTTAACCACGGCGGCCGCGTTTATGCCCATCGCGTTGGCCGAATCGGCGGTGGGAGAATATACCTCCGATATATTTTATGTGGTGACCATCGCATTGCTTACTTCCTGGGTTTTGGCCATGGCCTTTTTACCCATATTATCCACCTATGCGATGCGCGGCAGCGAACCCCAATCACTTGAACAGAGGGAGTTACGCGCCTATACCCTGTATAAACGCTATCTGCTTTGGACACTCAAGCACCGACTAATCACGCTATTGGGAGTGATTGGGCTTTTTTGGTTCGCCTTAATAATGATGTCCTTCGTCCCCGAAAAATTTATTGAAGGCTCGGAAGATCCGGTGTTTACGGCCAAGCTAGAGTTGCCGCTAGGCAACTCCATTGAAACAAGTGAGGCCATGGTTAAGGAGTTAGACGCGTTCTTGATTGATGAGTTCGCACCGCATTTCAACCCAGATAGCGCTGCAGAACTCAGCGAGCACACATCCGAGGTAACTAAAGACGATGCCGAAAAGCCACTGTTAACAAGCTGGGCGACGTTTATTGGCGAGGGCGGGCCGAGATTAACACTGGGACTGGACCCTCCTAATGAAAACCCAGCCAATTCGTTTATGGTCGTCAATACGCTGAAAGGCGAGCACGTACAACCGATCATCGCAGCCATCGAGAAGTTTTTAACGGAACGCCAGCCCGACTTATCCAAGCAAGTTGCTGCGTTGGAGAATGGCCCGCCTGTGGGTTATCCCATCATAATGCGCGTACAGGGCGAGAACATTGAAGATCTATATCGCGTAGCGGAAGAAGCAACTGAATTGCTCTATGGTCATCCACTGGTGCAATCCGTGAAAAACTCTTGGGGCTTGCCTACCAAGAAATTATTAGTCTCGATTAGTCAGGAACGGGCGCAAAGGGCGGGGGTGACGAGTGACGATGTGGCT
>CAYGNS010000277.1:2180-4243 GCA_964351295.1 uncultured Gammaproteobacteria bacterium | reverse complement strand
CGCTCTGTCCTCAGCGCTCACGTGGACCACGACACTTGGAATCAACGAAGACGAAGTAGATACTTTTAGCTCGTTTCCTTCCTTTTTCAAAACCGAACGCGACAGCCTTGGTACCGAGTTCGCTCTCGCCGTGGGTAGCCAGCATCACATTACCGTGGGTGCTGACTACTACTCTGAAAATATTGTATCGAGCACAAACTTTCCGATAGATGAGCGCGACAATACGGGCGTTTTTGCGCTACTTCAATCACAGCTTGGTGCTTTTAAATTTTTGGGGTCTTTGCGCTACGACGACAATTCAGCCTACGGAGATGAAACCAATGGCAGCGTTGCGTTGAACTATGACATTGATGACAGCACGCGAATTGTAGCGAGTTACGGTACGGCCTTTGCTGCGCCGTCCTTTAACTTTTTGTACTTCCCTTTCTTCGGTAACGAAGATCTGTTGCCAGAAGAATCTAAATCGGCAGAAATAAGTTTACTTGGCAATTCGGGCAACGTGGACTGGCGGGTCTCTTTCTACGACACCGAAGTAGAGAACCTGTTTAGTTTTAATCCGGCGACATTCTTGGCGGCCAATATCGGCGCGGCGGAATTGCGCGGAATGGAGATCGAAGCGACTCTAAACCTAGCCGATTGGAGGTTGGGGGCCACATTGGATCTACTGCAAGCCAGCAATCGAGATACAGGTGCTAAACTCGATGACCGAGCCGAGCATACGATTAGGTTCAGCGCAGTACGCGACTTTGCTCGTTGGGGCGTTCGATTTGACGTTAAAGGCGAAAGCAATCGATTTGATTTAGGCGGTCAAGAATTGACCGGCCACGTATTGTTCGACGTGAGCGCCCATTATCAAATAAGCGAGAAGCTCAGTTTGCTCGCCAGCATGCGTAATGTCTTTGAACAAGATTACACCCTAGAACTCATTGGCTTTGGCGAGCGCTACCTTACCCAAGGGCGGCAATCAAAATTGAGCTTGCGGTATGCTTTCTAACTAAACCACGGCCATTAAGGGATATCAGCCAATGCGCACTCGTCTTGCGATTATATTGAGTCTACCGCTCGCCTTTGCTGCGGCGATTGTGTTTGGCTCGATATCCCTTGATCTTGCGCATGATTGGCAAACCTTGTTCAGCGATGAGGTATCGCGCACGCAAATCGTCTTGCAACAAATTCGCCTACCGCGCGCGCTGCTCGCGGCTTTAGTCGGAGCCATGCTCGCCATGTGCGGTGCGGCTACCCAGGGACTATTTCGCAACCCCCTCGCAGACCCCTCTTTAATTGGCGTTACAGCGGGAGCCTCGGCCGGTGCCGCCACAATGATCTTTTTTGTAGGTCAAGCACAGTGGTTGCAAGGCACTACGGGCATCACTTTAATATCGCTGGGAGCGTTTGCGGGCGGGGCCATTACGGTGGCTATTGTGTACCGCTTGGCTACTTCTGAGCAGGGTACTTCAGTGGCCACCATGCTCTTGGCTGGTATTGCGGTAACAGCGATTGCGGGAGGCTTGACCAATTTGGTGGAGTTTTTCGCTAACAGCGAAATGTTGCGGCGTATTAGCTTATGGCGCATGGGCGGCTTAGACGGTGCAAATTATGAACGCGTTGCGTTTGCGCTTATAAGCGCTGCTGTTGTGTTGTTCAGCCTGCCGCGTTTTAGCACCGCTTTAAACGCACTATTACTAGGGGAGTCAGAGGCGCGACATTTGGGCATTTCCGTACAAACGACTAAAATCAGTATTATCTTAATTGTCGCTTTGGGGGTAGGTGCATCCGTTGCACTGGCCGGCACCATCGCCTTCGTGGGTCTGATCGTCCCTCATATCGTGCGTATTTTAGTTGGCCCGAACCATACTCTGCTGCTACCACTCTCGGCCGTGGGCGGAGCGTCTTTACTGCTAATGGCCGATACCGTAGCCCGCACCGTGGTTGCCCCCATCGAACTTCCCGTAGGGCTCGTGACCGCATTTCTCGGAGCGCCCTTTTTTATATCCTTATTGCGTAATCGACACCGCCTGTTTGGCGTTGATTGAAGAGCAAACTGGTAACAACGAATGCCCACC
>CAYGNS010000277.1:0-2170 GCA_964351295.1 uncultured Gammaproteobacteria bacterium | reverse complement strand
ATACCAGCCCTAATAGTTCAACGGTACTACGCGCGCAAAGCGTGAGTATTCGTGCGCCAAAATCCGCTGACCTGATCGTTGACTCAGCGAGTTTTGCCGTGCACGCAGGCGAAATCGTCGCCATAATTGGCCCCAATGGAGCAGGCAAATCCACCTTGCTGAGTTGTTTAGCGGGCAGCCGAGATTACACTGGCGAGCTAGAATTTGTGGGTATTACACAACACACAAAACTACGCGCTCGACAAGTCGCTACCCTCCCCCAAGTCAGCTCTCTGAGTTTTCCGTATCAGGTTGAAGAAGTGGTGATGCTCGCTCGCATACCGCACGAATCGGGCTATGCTCAAGATCGAATCATCGTAGGCGAAGCCCTCGCGATGATGGACATTAGTTATTTGGCCAAGCGGCTCTACACGGACCTCTCAGGCGGTGAAAAGCAGCGCGTGCAACTGGCACGGGTTTTTGCGCAGATCTGGCGCACCGAAGACATATCTGGCGAGGAACATCCACATAGACTCTTACTTCTTGATGAGCCAACCTCAGCGCTCGATTTAGGGCATCAAGCCGACTTGATGCGCGCGGTAAAAGACTTTAGCTCCGAGGGCGTAGCCGTGGTGATGGTCATGCATGACATTAATTTAGCCGCGCGTTACGCCGACCGAGTACTGGCCTTGCAATGCAGCCAAGTCATGGCGTTCGGCGAAGTCAACGAAGTCATTACTAAGGCTAATATGGAGGCTTTGTTTGGCACTCACCTCGACGTAAGTTATGACCCACACAGTGGCACGCCCTACGTCGTGCACCGTTGAACAAATCTATGTACGTACTTCGTCAACTCAGTCTGTCAAAACTCGATAGCGCGCGTGGCACCATAACCTTGTCGCGTATCTCTCGCTTAAGCTGGATCTTGCTAAGCTTAGCTCTGTTGGCTTTAAGCGCTTGCCAACCACAGAGCTCGGACTCTCTCGACCAGAACGGCGCAATCAGCGTAACGGATTTTAGCGGTAATGAGCTGCACTTCGAGCAACCGGTGCGCAGCATCGTGGCTTTGTCGCCGCATATTGTAGAAAATATTTATGCCGTCGGCGCCCAAGACTTGCTCGTAGGGGTGGTGGAATACAGTGACTTCCCTGCCGCAGCCAAACAACTGCCGGTGGTCGCGAGCTTTGCAAGCACCAATATCGAACGAATTATAGAACTCAACCCAGACTTGATCATGGCTTGGGAGTCAGGTAATTCGCACAGCGCCCTTAATCGTTTGCGCGAGCTCGGCTTTAAGGTTTATATGGACCGACCCGACGCCCTAGAGGACATTTCTAAAAGCCTCCGCGATATTGGCTTGTTAACGGGCACAAACCGTCGCGCCGAAGAGGTAGCCCAGGCGTTTGAGTCTGGCTTACTGAGGCTCGCCGAGCAATACCAGCATAGAGATCCAGTAGCCACCTTTTATCAAGTATGGAACGCGCCCTTACAAACCATTAGTGGGCAACATATTATTAGCGCGGCCATCGAGCTGTGTGGTGGACGCAATGTCTACGCAAACGAATTTGCAATCGCCCCTGTTATTAATATTGAATCAGTACTCGAACGTAACCCGCAGGCCATTATCGCCAGCGGCGATGGCGATATGCGACCCTTATGGCTCGATGATTGGCAGCGTTGGCCGAGTTTACGCGCAGTGCAGGAGGGCAATCTATTCTTTGTTAATCCCGACCATATTCAACGCCATACCACGCGGGTGTTACTCGGCATTGCGACCATTTGTGAGCAATTAGAACTCGCTCGCAGCAACTATAAAGATCGGTAACTAAGCGCCTCGGCAAGGTGCACACGCAGCACATTTTTCGCGTTATAAGCGGCCACCTTTTTTTGAGCAGATTCGGCGCCCTCGTCTTCAGTCGCGGCAGTACAATCAAGATCAGCAATCGTGCGCGCAATTTTCTTAACTCGATAAAAGCCCCGCGCAGACAGATTGAGCTTTTCGCACGCGGACACTAGAAACTCTGCATCAAGGTCGCTCAGGTTTAGCACCGCATCTATTTTTTGAGTATTGAGTTCGCTGTTCAAACAGCCTTGCCGCGCAATTTGAATCTCACGCGCTGCGGTCACTCTAAGTCGAACCTGATGAGAGGTCTCACTAACCGGTGCCGAGTCTTGCAATGCGGTTAATTTG
>CAYGNS010000276.1:0-4273 GCA_964351295.1 uncultured Gammaproteobacteria bacterium | reverse complement strand
GCGTTATACAGCTGATCTAAACACGCCCCCATTACCTGTGGCTGGCAACGCAGCGAATAGGGGTCTTGTACTTTGTCGCAATCGGCATGCGAATTGGCAATCTCGCTCGTACTCGGCGAGTCGTCGCCCAGCAATGCGCGATAAATTTCGGCTACCTTTATTTGACCTAACTGGCCCCGCACCGCCTGAATACGCGCATCAAACGGCGTGCGCGAGCCCAAGGCAGCTTCTACTGTTAAGCTGCCCGCTACCAAGGCGGCATTCATATTTTGCTCCGCTTCGAACAAGCCTTTTAGCGCCAGCGCCGTAGACACTTGCGTACCGTTTAACAAAGCTAAACCCTCTTTGGCGCTTAGTTGCAGGTGCGCAAGACCCACGCGCTTATAGGCTTCGGCACTGGCTAAGTATTCACCATGCAGATGCACTTTACCTTCGCCAATAATCGGCAGGCTCATATGCGCTAGCGGCGCGAGATCGCCCGACGCACCCACCGAGCCTTTTTCGGGTATAGCCGGTAAAATATCGTGATTGAGCATGGCGATGAGCAGCTCAAGCACCTCGCGGCGAATACCCGACACTCCCCGCGACAAGCCATTTATTTTTAGGAGCAAAATTAGACGCACCGTCGCGTTGTCTAAGTATTCACCCACACCCGTGGCGTGCGAGAGAATCAAATTGTGCTGTAGCTCGCTAAGCAGTTCGGGTTCGATATGCTTTTGCGCTAAACGACCAAATCCCGTATTTACGCCGTACACAATCTCGCCGCTGTCCACGGTTTTTTTCACCAGTGCTTGGGCGGTTTGTATGCGCTCCCACGTAGCGTCGGCGAGGCTCAGTTGCACACCGTTAAAGTACACCGCGCGCATTTGCGCTAGGCTTAATTCGCCGGCGTTTAGAGTTAATTGAACGGGTTGTGCCATAGTTTGTATTTACGGGTTCAGTCGCTCGAAAGCGGTTGTTAAATGCGTTTGATTAAAGTGCTTTGTGTAAGTCTCGAACAGCGGTGCGAAATGCCGCATTAATCGTGCCTTGCTGCGCGTGCTGCCCATTGCGAATAAGATGTTTGCCTCCCACATACACATCGCGGACAGGATTGCTATTGCCCGAAAAGATCCAGCTGTCGATAACGGTATCGGCCGCGCGGCCAATTAACAGCGGGTGCTCATCTTCTAACACTATAAAGTCGGCGCGCTTACCCACGGCCAACGCGCCACTGTTATGTGCGCAGGCTTGGGCGCCACCGCGCAGAGCGGCTTCTAACAGCGTTCGCCCGGTACTTAAACCAGGACCACCCGCCAATTGGTTGCGTGAATGATGCAATAGGCGCTGCCCATATTCCAACCACCGCAGTTCTTCCACAGGCGAAGTAGAAATATGGCTGTCTGAGCCTATCCCCATCGCACCGCCTGCCCGCAGATAGTCCGTAGCATTAAAAAAACCGTCGCCCAAATTTGCTTCGGTAGTGGGGCATAAACCAGCCACGGCACCGCTGTGGGCTAGCCGTCGTGTTTCGTCGGGCGTCATATGCGTGGCGTGCACCAAGCACCATCGCTCGTTAACCGCAAAATGGTCTAAACAATATTCAACGGGGCGCTGGCCCGACCACGTAATGCACTCTTCTACTTCCTTTACTTGTTCAGCAATATGCATATGAATGGGCGCCGTTGCATCGGTCAGTCCATTTAATACCTGCGAGAACGACTCAACATTGGTGGCTCGTAGGGAATGCCCCGCCACCCCAACGTTCGTATTGGGGTTATTGGCGCTTGCCGCTTGCAGTGATTCTACAATGCGTAAAAAGGCTTCAGGTTCATTGTAAAAGCGGCGTTGCTGAGCACTGATAGCAGCGCCGCCGAATCCACTAAACTGATACTGCACGGGCAAATTGGTAATACCGATACCCACCTTTTGCGCGGCGTACAGCGTTTGCAAAGATAGTTCCGCTGGGTTGGCGTAGGGCTGGCCATTAGGTTGGTGATGCACGTATTGAAATTCGGCCACGCGGGTGTATCCAGCGCTCAACAGCTCTAAGTAGAGCTGCGCGGCAATGGCGTGCAAATGCTGGGGTTGTAAGGCCTGCACAAATTGGTACATGGTGTCGCGCCACGTCCAGAAACTGTCCGCGCCAGTGCCCGCCCGCTCGGCGAGCCCCGCCATCGCACGTTGATGTGCATGCGAATGGACATTGCATATTCCTGGCAACATCACGCCTGACTGTGCACCCACCACATCCGTTTCGATTGCGCTGATATCACCCGCCGCATTAACCGTCACGCGCACGTCGCGTGCCCATCCGGTTTCGAGCAATGCAGATTGATAACACACAGTGATGGTCATAGATATTTCCAGTTATCGCACGGTTTGGGCGTCGCGCGCACACGTCGCGTAAACAAATCGCAAAAGAAAGCCGAGCGGTTTAAGCGCGTTGTTCTCAGGGTGTGGCGAGTATAGAGAATTGTACTTGTATATACAAGTGTGCTAGATTCCACTCTGCCTATCACAACATCGAGCGCTAGCGCCGTATTCGATCCTTAAAAAGAACACTGTAACTCGCATGTCGCTCACCGAAAAATCCGCTATCAGCCACTCTATTCCAGACTTCGACACGCTCTGGTATAACGCCCAAGTGGCCACCATGCAACCAGCGGCAGACGCGCCCGGCGCAGCCTCTTATGGGCTTATCGCCAATGGGGCCATCGCCATACAAGGCGAGCGTATCGTGTGGTTAGGCAATAGCAGCGATGCAGAGCCTGTAGCTTTGGCCAAGCCTCACAAGGCAGTCGATTGCGGGGGTAAACTCGTAACCCCGGGTCTTATCGATTGCCATACGCATTTGGTCTACGCTGGCGACCGCGCGCACGAATTTGAGCTGCGGCTAAATGGCGCGAGTTACGCCGACATTGCCGCCAATGGCGGCGGCATAGTGTCTACCGTCGCCGCCACACGTGAGGCCGATGAGAACGACCTTTTCAACTTAGCCAAAGCACGTTTAGCCTCCTTTATGGCCGAAGGTGTAACCACCGTGGAAATTAAATCGGGTTACGGTTTAAACCTAGACACCGAGCTCAAGATGTTACGCGTTGCACAGCGCATAGGCCGCGAGCTGCCGATTGACGTTACCACTACTTTTTTAGGCGCTCATACGCTGGCACCTGAATTCCAGCACAACGCGGACGCCTATATCGATCACGTGTGCACGCACATGATTCCAGCAGTCGCTGCCCAAAAACTGGCGGATAGCGTCGATGCTTTTTGCGAAAACATTGCGTTTACACCGGCACAAGTGCACCGCGTATTCACCACCGCTCAAAAACATGGACTGGCGATAAAGCTGCACGCCGAACAACTCAGCGACCAAAAGGGCGCAATCATGGCCGCCACATTAGGCGCGCAGTCGGTAGATCATATCGAGTATTTAAGCCCCCAAGATGTGCCCGTGCTGGCCGCCAACAATACCGTAGCGGTGCTACTCCCTGGCGCCTTTTACTTTTTGCGCGAAACGCAATTACCACCCATTACCGCGTTGCGCGAACATAACGTGCCCATCGCGTTAGCCAGCGACCATAATCCGGGCAGTTCGCCAGTGAGCTCTTTGCTACTGATGCTCAACATGGCCTGTAGCCTGTTTCGGCTTACCCCTGTGGAAGCGCTGGCTGGGATTACTTGTAATGCCGCTAAAGCGTTAGGGTTGGACGCGCAGGTCGGCACGGTGCAGGTGGGCAAATTGGCCAATCTGGTATTGTGGGATGCGCACGATCCAGCCAGTTTAAGCTATCGCATTGGCCACAACCCTTGTGTGCGAACGCTGTATCGGGGTCAACTGCGAGGCGCCGCACAATGAGCAACGCGCTCGCACATGCAAACGCGCAGCTACGCCTGTCGGGGGATGCCGCCACGCCCGTTTACCAGCAAATTAAAGAGGCGATTCGCGCTAAAACACAAGCGCAAGAATGGTCAGCAGGCATGCTAATTCCATCTGAAAACCAATTGGTGGCGAGTTTAAAAACCAGTCGCATGACCATTAATCGCGCCTTGCGCGAACTCACGGCCGAGGGCCTGTTGCGGCGCGTACATGGTCTGGGCACCTTTGTGGCCGAACCGCCCCGTCATGCGCATTTAATCAAGTTGGTATCGATCGCCGACGAAATCAAACAACAAGGTAAGCAACATAGCTCGCAAGTGCTCAACTTGGAACAGGTATCGGCCAATGCCGATATGAGTGAGCGCATGCAATTACCGCACGGTGCTCAAGTGTATCGCGCAGTGCTGGTAC
>CAYGNS010000275.1:0-4280 GCA_964351295.1 uncultured Gammaproteobacteria bacterium | reverse complement strand
ATTCAGTAGCGAGCTTACGCTGAAGTCAACTGGACTACGAGTGATCAGATCACACGCATTTTGGTTGCCGTCTAAATGACATTGGTCAAGAATCGCTTGCGCGCCCAAAGAACCAATACCGTCTTCCAATTGAATATCCCAGTAATCAAGCGTGAAGCTTAGATTATGGTTATCAATTTCTGGCGTCCAAACGATACCCGCGGTAAATGTTTCACCCGTTTCTGGTGTAACAAATGGGTTACCACCCACGCGAGTTAAGATTTGTGGGTCAGTTTGTACCGCTACCTGCGCACAGCCTGCTGGTAATGCTTGGCCAGCCGCAATCGCACAAGGGTCATTCACGGTTGGGAAGCTGTCAACAAGACCGCCGAACAATGTGAACAAGCCAGGAGCACGGAATACTGTGCCGTAGGTTGAACGCAATTTTAGCTCTTGAGTCGCATTGAATTCAGCTTTCAAGGTGTAAGTTTCGTCGCCGTCAAACGCGTCAAAGTCGTCATAACGTAAACCCGCTTCAACCACAAAGCTTTGCTCGCCATTATCAAAGAACGGTAGACGTACCTCACCGAAGATGGCTTGGTTCGTTAAGCTACCCGCAGAAGGCGAAGACTTATTACCCGTTACCGTACCTTGGAACTTAGCCGAATCAGGATTGAACTTACCTTCTTCTTTGCGGTACGAATAACCAGTCGCCCAACCAATCGCGCCACCTTGCAGCTCGCCAAATTGACCATCTAAGAAGAAGCCATATTGAGATTGCTCTGTACGGAGGGCATCTACCAAGTCAATTGACACATAATTCAACATGTCTTGCGTAACCGAATCAGTGATCGTATTACCCGTCGCACGCTCCACTACACCACCACCGAACACGTTCAATGGTACGCAGCCCGCGATGAGGGTAGTAGGATCGTTAATGTCGGTATAACACTCAGGGCGTCCATCGCCATTTAAGTCAGCCGATGGGCCTAACGCATTGAATAGTGAAGGACCAGAGAACTGACCAAAGTCAACAAACTGTGTAGTGTTGTAGCCTTTGTTTGCATAAACTTCCCAATTGATGTCGTTGAATTCGCCCTCAAGACCCATATCAAACTGGAATTGAGTAACGTCTTGCTCAAAGCGACGATTGGTTTCGATCATACGACGACGCAAGTCACGCACTGGCTCATACACTAAGCCTGCGCCCGTGGCGGCGTTGTAACGATCAACTGCTTGACGCAGATAGAAGTTGTCTTGATGCACACCATTGTAAGGGACGCCCTCAAAAGAAGCTGAGTGCGCTGGGCTACCTACCGTAGAGAAAAACGGCAATGGCGCAAGCTCTTGCGCTGAAGTACGTGTATTGGCACGCAACTCAGATTTAAACCGGATGTCTTCGGTAATTTCAAAGTCAGCTGTTGCGAACAAGTTTGTTCTTTCAAACGGAGTTTGGAAGTAGTTAACTGGCGCGTAGTTGTAGTTAGATCCTACACCTGGCGCTAATAAGCCCGCTTGATATGGCGCACCCGCTGGTGTGCCAACATTAAACGTTCCTTGGTTAACAAACACCAAACGGCTTTGTGGCGTGCTTGATGAACCTAAACGGTAACAACCGGTTGGGTAAGGCTCAAGCAAATTGTTCTCGCAGCCTTCAGGGTAAATGTAGAACGAATCCTGCAAGAATTCCCAAGGAGTATCGCGTTGGAACGCATCATCTTGGTCAACAAACTCGAAACCGAAAGTAACATTACCGTTGTCAAACTCTTTACCAGCAAGAATGCCAAATGTAGTGTTTTCAGCGCCGTCAGTGTTGTCATACTCATTACGCTGTACAGAAAGCTCTAAGCCTTCGTAGCTCTTACGCGTAATGATGTTCACAACCCCAGCGATCGCATCGGTTCCGTACAATGTTGAACCGCCGTCTTTCAAAATCTCGACGCGCTCAATCATGTTTGATGGAATCGTTTGATAGTCACCTTGGTCTACTGTACGACGATTGTTTACCAGCGTCAAAGTACGCGCTGAACCCATACCACGTAGGTCAACACGAACTGAACCGTCGCCACCGTTGTTAGTAGTAGTACCGATTGGCGAACCCGCCGCAGAAGGTAAACGTTGTAGCAACGCACCAATATCAGTATTACCTGTTACAGCAAGTTCAGTACTGGTTAACACCGTTACTGGGCTTGCGCTATCGAGGTTAGGACGCGCAATACGCGAACCCGTAACATACACCTCTTCTAATGGCTCTACGCTGTCTTCATCAGCAGCGTCTTGTGCAGTTGCCTGCATAGACACCATGCTGACCGCAACGCCGGTTAAAGCGCAGCTGACGGCAAAGCTCAAAGGCTTTTTCTCAAATAACATTTTTTCACACTCCTCAATGTATTGATTTGTTTGAGTTAACTCTTTATCCAAGACATAAAGGATATGTTTCGGATATGCGCCCTAACGAACTCGTTACGCCGAAACGCAAGCTAAATCCATTAATTTGCCTAAGCTAACTCATTAAATGCACATTAAATGCAGTTAGATGTAAAGCAGTCGTCTCTTAAATAATCGCTGATCATCGTTGATCATTAAGAGCAGTTGTCACCGAGGTACGGCAATAACTCAAAAAGCACCGTTTTACACTGGTTTTAAGGCTTTCGTTGGCACCGAATGGCGCCAACACAAATCCCATGGCAGGACATTAAATGATCTTTGTCATTATTACAAGCAGTTTAAGATAGTATGAATTTGTGGTTAAAAAAACAGAGTTTTGGTGTTAAAACCACCTAAATCACGGCACAACCGTCCATTACGGAGGTCACAAGACCCCCGCGGTTACACAAGCATGAAGTTTCGGCAACGATCGCGCGGGGCTTAGCGTGCGCAATTATGTCGTTAAAGAGCCAGCGATTAGGCACATCAAGATCTATCAACCATTAAGGCGTTCCGCTAATTCACTCAGCTCATTCCGCCAGTGACGCCACTTACCCACTGACCGAGAATGCACTTTTTCCCTAACCTGCACAGAGCTAGCGCTAGCCGATGCTCCGCGCGCGGAATAAAAACGATAGCATTCGGGCTCAACGCCCACTCCAACAAAGTGCAGCAGCCGATCAATTTCATCGTTGGTGTTGCTGATTAAGTCCTCGTACTTCACCACGTGAATAGTGGGAATAAGCGTCTGCCAGTATGTCACAAGACGCCTATAGGCCAAATAATAGTCTGCTAGATCGTCCAAACGGAACGAGAACTTAAAATAGGGCTGCTTGAACATCGCCACACAGGCATCCATGGGATCGCGCTCTAAGAGCACTATTTTAGCGTGTGGCATAGCACGTGTAATTAGCCCGAGGTAATAGAAGTTAAACGGGTACTTATCCACAAAAAATGGCGAGTCAGGCACTCGATAGGCAACCGCTTGCAAATAGTGAGCCGCCAAATCCGCGCTGGGTATCTGCGTTGCAGCGCGTAATGTTGCTGCCAAGGGTTGACCGATAGTATTCGACAATTTAGCCACGCCCGCTTGCATGAAAAACGTTTCATCGGCCGAGGATATTGCCGAGTGACTCGCCAGAATACGCTCAACGAGCGTGGTTCCTGTGCGCGGCAACCCCACGACAAAGATAGGTGTTCCAGCAGCCTGCGGCATGGCGTTGGGCTGCGGGTCGGCACCATCCTCAAGCCAATCTTGCGTGTACACGGTTTGGCACTCTTCTAACGCCGCTAGATCCTCGGCCACCGAATAACCCGCTTTGGCGCACTCTACTGCGGCTAACTCAGCGCCCTTAGCATAATGACTGAAACTGGTCGGCCAGTCTTCCAAGTCTTCTAACTCCTTAGCAATCGCAAAATGCATGAAAATATGATTTTCCGTCTCTGCACCACCCTTACGCGGCTCTTGAGCTCTATTTAATTGCTCCAACATTGTATTAACATGAGCTCGCGAGGTTGCGCGGCGCAGACGACTCAACTCGTAGTGATTACGCTGATGCGCGGGGTTAGCCGCAAGCAATTTTTCGTAAAGCGCTTCGGCCTGGCTGATCTCACCATTTTTGGTGGCGCTTGCGGCTAGGCCTGCCTCAATGCGTGGCACATTGGGTTGGAGCTCGTTGGCACGCTGATACAGTGTAAACGCAAGTTCGTGCATCGCTAATCGGCTCAACAACTCAGCCGCTGCAAAGGCCGCGCCGGAGGTTGTGCGCAGTGCGTCAAAATTGGCTTTGAGTAAATTAAAGCTGCCTCCATGCTCGCCCAACTTTAACCACAAATCAGCGAGTTCTGTTACAGCGTCCATCCGCTGGGCGTCG
>CAYGNS010000274.1:2369-4324 GCA_964351295.1 uncultured Gammaproteobacteria bacterium | reverse complement strand
GTGTTCATATTGATTGATGTCATGGTCATGGTCCTCGAAATTTTTAAATTGTAAAGTCAGAATAGGCTAAGGATACCTTTTGCGCTGTACTCTATTCAAATTTCGGATCTGCCGCTCTTGGGTTGGCTTACGCCTCAACTTAAGAATTCGCTAACAAACCTCAGCAGCCCCGTGACCAAAACCAGGTCGTGAGCTGTCCTAAGCTGTTATACGCTGGCACCCATACCTTCTCTGACACCCCGCCTTCCCCGCTTTCGCACGGATGACTCAAATGAAACGCCAATTGCACCCATGCCCCAGAAGCAGTCTCTTGCACTTGATAAATAACCACTGGAGTTTCTGGTTCACCACTCTCGCGGTCGAAAAAGGGTGAAAGGTATGCTGATCCCGTTGGTGCCAGAGAGCTATAAACCATACCATCCCATGCCGAATTCAGGTAAGCCAATCGATCCGGTAGAATCTCGTTTAAAGGCAAAAATCGACGATCGGAGTTCTGCTTAATCCAACCAGAGTCAACAGGTTGGCCGCGTAGTTTCACCCGCAGCCAGCCGTCACTGCGCCCATATACCACGGCCGCACCCGCTTCATAACTATAGGCTTCGGACTCGAAATGCACCGACTGATCGGGACGAACAACAACTTGACTATTTGCGTCAGGATTGCGGTAGACATCCACAGCGCGCGGATTTGCGGCATCAATCAAACCGCCCGTTTCACCTGCTCCGTAAATGCTCGGCAGTAAAACTAACCCAATCGCTTGATCCTCAGCTGGTCTAGACTCTGGTAACGCTTGAAGAGGGTTCGCGTTAGAGCAAACACAATCTCCTTGGCAGGACTGCTTAAACTGCGCATAAGCCAAGTGACCATCTAGCGCAACTTCTCGGTAGACAATCGAGTTTTGTTCTACGTCCCAAATAACATCCTCAAACATCACCCGCCCCCACATTACGCGCATAAATAGCAACTTTTCTGAAATCCATGCTGGCATAACGGGGCCAGCCACGCCGACAAAGCTTAAGGTATGCCAGCGTTCCTGTTCCGCGTCTACAATCACACGGTGTTGCCACGGCGGTGCAACGGACGTATCAGGTGCTTGATTCCAGGCTCGATAAGCACCGTTCGGAGCGATTAAATCAGGAGGTGCTTTGGACGCTAATCCCAAGCCAATGGCGGGTTGCAACAAGCCCACTTCTATTTGACCTGCAAGCTCCGCATTATCTCTACCTACATGATAAATGCGTGGGCTGTCCCAACATGATGGTGGGGTGTGAAAGTTGTCCTGTTGAGCTTGAGTGACTCCGCAACTAACGAGCACCAAAAACCAACAACAGGCGCGAAACCTCGCCACACACAAGTTCTCAAAGTAGACCAAAGCACACATTGCTTAACAACCGATAATGGTTTTACTGAAACTCACGTATAAAAATGTCCCAAAAGGTCACAAACATTGCGGCCACTAAAGGCCCAATTACAAAGCCGTTCATACCAAACAACACAAAGCCGCCCAAGGTAGAAAGCAAGACGATATAGTCAGGCAATTTAGTATCTCGTCCGACCAGAATTGGGCGCAATACATTGTCAACCAAACCGATCACACCGGCACCAAACCCAATTAAAATTAGCCCATCAAACCAAGCGCCCGTAGCTAATAGATAAAGGGCCACGGGCAGCCAGATTAGACCCGCTCCGACTACCGGGATAAGTGATAATAGCGTCATTATTACCCCCCACAAAAACGCGCCCGGTATGCCAAGCACCCAAAAAATAATGCCGCCGAGCGTGCCTTGTACGGCCGCCACAACGAGGTTGCCCTTAACCGTCGCGCGCGTTACTTCGGCAAATTTATTAAATAGGAGATATTCACGCTCATCGCCCAAAGGCAACGCCCGCACCATCAATTTGATCAGTTGCGGGCCATCGCGCAACATAAAGAAAGTCACGTACAGCATAAGGAC
>CAYGNS010000274.1:0-2359 GCA_964351295.1 uncultured Gammaproteobacteria bacterium | reverse complement strand
CCCCTCACCACCGCCACGCCCGGCCCCCCCACGCAGCGGATGACGAACTCTAATGGGCCCTGCCCAAGCGAACTGGCGTTTTGCGCTACAAAGCGACTGGCGGTAATAGCGCCGCCTGCTAATTGCTCTTTGACGCTAGAAAGGTCTACACCAATGCGATCGAGTACGCTTTGAATAATAGGAAAACCCTGTCGTATTCGATCAATCCAAACAGCTGGATCGATCTCACCACTCTCTAAGCGCTGATACAAAAAGACGCCTTCTTGAAAGAAAGAACCTACCACATAGAGTACGGGCACCACCCCAATCACCATACAGATCGTAAGCGAGACAAGCGCGGTTAAATTCGGCCAGCCGCCCCAGTGCGCCACTAAGCGACGATGCATAGGATAAAACAACAGCGCGATCACGCAGGCCCAAAAAACGGCGCCAAAAAACGGCTTCAGCAACCACAAAAACAATAGGGTTACCGCCATCAATAGCAGATAAAAGGTGCGACGTTCTAAATTCGGATCCATGCGGCTCTCCCAGCTCAGCTTGTTAATTTGCGACGCGGGTAAACCCACATCGCGCGGCTTGAGTTTAGCCTGAACGCCTTGCTATTCACAACAAGACTAAGATCAAGTGGGCCGATTAAGTTTAATGAGATTCGTATCCCACAGGGCCTTAGTACTTACTGTAAACTTTCAATTTAGGCGGCTAAGAATCGTTTGGATGGCGCGGGTGGTATACCGTAACGAGTACCGAGGCGTCGTCGAGTGCGAGCAGAGCATGTGGTTGACCGCCATCTAAGTACAATAGATCCCCCGCGGCTAGTTCCCGCACCTGCTCTTGTCCAATGCGAAATTCAATCAGTCCCTCAATACATTGCACCGTAATCTCACCGGGCACGGAGTGCTCGCTAAACTCCTCACCCTTGCGCAATACCACGCGAAAAACTTGCAAGTTTTCCGAGCGAAGAAGGTTAACATTGATCGCATCGTGCAGGTCTTTACCTAAAGGACGCACGCTTACTATTTCGCCAGGGTTTGCGTGTTGCAGTGCCATACGTTACTCCAGTTATTAATGCTTGAGTCTACTTAAAACTCATAGCGTACGCAAAATAACTCTGAATAGTAGATTCGATCAATCCTCCAGCACCAAACCAGTACTCATATACTGCCCGATCAAAAATGGTCTGGTCCGCTAATACGCGAGATTCCTTACCTATTTTCTTGATCGGCAGGATGATGCACGCCGTCATAGGTGGGTACAGTCTCGATCAGTAAGGGATTTATGCCCGCTAAGCAGGCCACGTTAAAGCCATATTGAGATGGATTAGAACGCCTTTGGTGGTGTGTGTAGATGCCACAATGACGACAAAAATAGTGTTTAGCTGTTCTGGTATTAAATTGATACAGAGTGAGCGCGTCGCTTCCACGGGTTATCGTTATGGCACTTAGAGGCACGGAGGCCACAACTGCACCCCTGCGGCGACACAGCGAGCAATCGCATCGACGTACGTCAACGAGTCCATCGGGCAGACTCAACTCCAACGTCACGGCCCCACAATGACAACTAGCGGAGTGCAGTGTTTGAATCTGCACGCCACCAATCTGTTTTAAATTCAGAGTCATACGCGCCTCCTCTTCACGGAAAACGAATCGCAGTTACTTGGGCTTTGAAAAAGATATGTTGCTCTGGCGTACCGTACATATTCCCCGCTTCCACGGAGAATGGGACGCTAAATCCTTGCACTTCTCGAAAGTCACGCAAACGCCCACCAAACGGTTGGAGTCGATGTGTTTTCTCGGCATTCGCATTACTCCAGCGCATAAACTGAACGTTGATCGGTTGCCCTTGCGCATCAACTACAATATCGACCGCTTGAGTCAGCCCCCGATAACACACGGTGCCACGCGCGCTGTCCTCACTCACAGCTTCCCAACTGACTTCCTCGCATGGCAACAAAGCCGCAGGCGTCCAAAACAACGCCTCCGCGATATAACGACCATAGGCGGCTCGAGCATGATTTGCATTTCCGCCCATTCGCGCCACCGGCAACAACCCAAATAGGCGAAAGCGCGTCCAACTAGCCGAATCAGAGCCCGATATGGGTACGGTGCCGGGTAGCTGCACTCGCCAGAGAAACCCCGTTGGGGCCGCGAGTATCTGCCAAGCCCGCATGGGCCGATAATTGGGTTGTTGCGAGGAACCTAGGCTGAATTGGCCTGTCATATCAATCTCAGCCACGGTGCGGAGCGGTGTGCCAGTACGGATCGCGAAATTGAAAAATCGCCGCGCGGGCTCTGGCAAATGCTCCACCATTGCAGGAGAGAATACGGCTGGTTTAGTCAACTGGTGACCTAACAAACGCACC
>CAYGNS010000273.1:0-4345 GCA_964351295.1 uncultured Gammaproteobacteria bacterium | reverse complement strand
GTTCTTTGAGTGTTTGAATGCGCGGCTGCAGTTTTTTCATGCCAGCCATCGATTTGTAGCTGGCCGCTGACAAGGGATAAAACACTATTTTGATCAGTAATGTCAGCAGAATAATGGACCAACCCCAGTTTTGCACAACCAAATGAATTTTGTCGAGCAGCCAGAACAAAGGGTCGGCTATAAACGTCAACATGCCGTAATCCACCGTTAGGGGCAGGCCTTTAACATTTTTCTCGTCTTCAATAACGCGTAACCGTGCTTGTTCTTTTGGCCCTAAGTAGACACTTGTGGCAATACTACCCGTGTCGTTGGGCGCTACGCGCAAGGGGTCGGTTGCCTGCAATCCGAGCAAATAGCGATCGCCCGTTTTGCTGCTGTAGAATTTGTTGTTGGGTGTTTGGGGCAACCATACGGCAACAAAATAATGTTCCATCATAGACACCCAACCACCCACTTCTTGTCGGCTCAGGTTGGCATCGTCCATGTCATCAAACGAGATTTTTTCGTACTTTTCCGCTTCGGTATAAATGGCCCCACCGGTGTAGCTCGGAACTTGACCAAAACCACCGTTTGAACCAATCGGTAACGATCGGTTGAACTGGGCGTATAAATAAGACACCCATTCTTGCGAACTATTATTGTTGACTTGGTATTCAATACCAACTAAATAGGAGTCTCGTTGAAACTTAAGCGTTTTGGTTACTTGCGCTCCGCTTTCGCTAATCCACGTTAGCGGTACGAGCACAGAGTCTTGTGTATCGAGGGCATAATGAGTCGCAGCCGCTTGATATACCGTTTGATGGTTTGGCCCAGGCGCATTGCCTGGCAAGACCAAACCGTCTTGTACTATAAACGTTTCTTCAGGCGTTTTACGCAATACCGCATACCCAAGGTCAGGCTGGTCGATCGCTACCGGGTGATCTTTTACTTCAACACGCTCTATGACACCGCCAACCGTATTAATGGTCACGATCATTAAGTCGGTTTCAACCAACACTAAATCCCCGGTGTTGCTCGCGCTAGCCGACGCTTCGTTGGTCACTTCTGGATCAACTGTTGGAATAGCGGAGTCGGCGACCACCGCGCTAGGCGTTGGTGCTGTCGGTAATGTTTGATCAACATCCGGCATTTCTGACACGGTGATGTTGGTGTTTGCATTCGCAGATAAAGCCGTTTCTTGCGCCGAGTAATCTAACCATTTGGTGTACAAAACGGTGCTAAGGGCAACGAGCAAGAAGATCAGCGCGGTACGGTATGTTTCCATGGTCAGAGAGGTTCCGAGTTTTAAACGCTTTTAGTGCGGCGCTCTAAATATAATGGTCGCGGATTGTATCAACCAAAGTTAAAACTAAGTAGCTTTGCGCGCCAAAAAGTTTCACGATTGGGTACCGCACTTAAGGTTAACTAATTAATGTGGTTCATCGTTTGAGACATCAGGTACGGGGTCGAAGCCTGATCCACCCCATGGGTGGCAACGGCAAATTCGTTGCACCGCTAAGCTCCCTCCTTTTACTAAGCCATGTTGCTCGAGCGCTTGGCTGGCATACTCAGAGCAGGTTGGCACAAAACGACAACGCGTTCCTAAAAGGGGGCTTACCGTGACATGATAGAGCTTAATGAGCGTTTGCAGTAAATAGGTCATTTTGTGCTAGAAGCTGGTGTTTACGTGGTGCCGGCCATATCGGAATAAAATCCACACCTTAAGTTGGTTGCACCTTATTTACCTGGTGCTGATGCCACTTCTGCCATTTACCCACCTTTACCCAAAGTTCCTCTAAACTAGCGCGTAGTTCTGCATTCGTTGCACTTTTACAAGTCGGTTTGGCTGTGATCACTAAATGGGCCGCCGTGAGTTGCTGCTTATTGTGTCGATAAAACTCTTTTACAATCCGTTTGATTCGGTTTCGGTCTACTGCGCGCTTAGAGACTTTTTTTGCAACGGTCACTCCTAGTTTCGACTCAGTTTGATTGCCAAGCACATTAAAAGTGAACAGTTCACTGCCGCCAAACTGACGATTACCATACACCGTTTTAAACGCACTAGGTTTTAATAGTCGCTCGTTTTTAGAAAGAGTGTTTTGAGTCAAGACGTGCTCTAATAGTTTCGCCAGTGTTTGCGCTCTAAAGCCAGCGGCCAGCCGTGTCTGCAAAAAGGCAGGCATCGAGATTATATAGGCCAATTACCAACGAGCAGAAACAAAAAAGCCCCACCGAATTCGTCGATGAGGCTCTCTTAAATTCGGTAATTTTGAGCGAGCTTAGACGGTAAGAGCAGCGCGCCCTTTCGCTCTGCGAGCGTTTAAAATTGCTCGGCCGTTTTTGGTGGCCATGCGCGCGCGAAATCCGTGAGTACGCTTACGTTTAATTTGACTAGGTTGAAATGGTCGTTTCATAGTTATTCACTCTTAATTAATAATTCACGATTAATAATTGATTAATAATCATGTTCGATTGTTGGCTAATGTTCGATTAGCTCAATCGCAAATTCTTTAAATCGGTACATCTCGAATATCTGCTAAGCTGTGAAAACGGCTTAGGGCTGCGTTTCTTTAGAGTAAAGACCTTGATATCTGGGCCTTAGAAAAGACTAAAGATACGGCTAACCGGCAATTAAACAGTCCCTCGGTTTAGATAGAGACAGACGTTCCGAAAAACGGATCGCAAAGGTACTTACTTTAAGGATAATAGTCAAGCCGTTGCGAGATTAAATTCGCTGGTTAAAAATATCCAAAAATTGTTTTATTGATGGATTCGCACCGTTATATTGTGCGACCTCTTTTTACTCACCGAGCCAACACTAAGGATTTTTCTTGTGGACAACAAAGCACTCTGGGATCGTTGCCTCAGCAAACTTGAAGCTGAAATGGATCTGCATGACTTTAGCATGTGGGTACGGCCGCTGAGTGTACTCAATGACCAGCATGTTTTTCGGTTACATGCGCCCAATCGTTTTATTCGGGATTGGCTAATAGACAATTTACAGGCTGAAATTAGCGCTACCCTCAAGCACTTTGGTGCCGACGACAAACCGGTCGTCATAGAGCTGGATTCCGGTGGCTCGTCGGTGGCTAACACCCCACAGGTTAACACCGACAGTAATGGTGACGATAATGGCATTGACGCCGATGATGCGCGTTTTGGCACTAATGTACTTAATACTAACTTTACATTCGCCAACCATGTTGAGGGTAAGTCCAACCAAATAGCGCGGGCAGCCACCAAACAGGTGAGCGAAAACCCTGGCTCCGCCTATAACCCTCTATTTATCTATGGTGGCGTTGGTTTAGGTAAAACGCATTTAATGCACGCTGCGGGTAACTTGATTAAGCAAAATTCGGCTCGAGCCAGGGTTGCGTACGTTCACTCCGAACGCTTTGTCTCCGACATGGTAAAAGCCATCGAAACAAATTCGATGGAACGCTTTAAGCGTTATTATCGCTCGCTTGATGCATTGCTCATCGACGATATTCAGTTTTTTGCGGGTAAGAATCAATCCCAAGAGGAGTTCTTTCACACTTTTAACTCTTTACTAGAAGTAAACAGTCAGATTATTCTTACTTCTGATAAATTTCCTAAAGAAATCAATAACTTACAAGAAAGATTAACGTCTAGATTTGAGAGTGGATTAACCGTAAGAATTGATCCTCCCGAGCTAGAAACACGTGTCGCAATTTTAAAAAGTAAGGCTCGCAAGAACCATGTTGAATTGAGTGATGAAGTGGCTTTTATGGTCGCTAAGAAAATTCGCTCCAATGTGCGCGAGCTCGAGGGAGCTTTACACCGTTTAGTGGCCAGCTCTCGATTTACGCACAGACCCATTGATATCGATTTAGCCAAGGATACGCTGCAAGATTTAACGCTGTTTCAAGAGCGCAAAATCAGTATCGACAATATTCAAAAAACCGTGGCGGACTTCTTTGGCATGCGCGTGAGCGACCTTAAATCAAAACGACGCAATCGACAAATTGCTCGACCTCGGCAAATCGCGATGGCTCTCGCGAAAGAATTGACGAGCTTGAGCCTACCGGATATTGGCGATGCGTTTGGTGGGCGGGACCATACCACGGTAATTCACGCGTGTAAGAAAGTTGTAGAGCTCGTTAAGACCGACGCCAAGTTTGCCGACGACTACGCGAGTTTGCTGAAAATATTATCTGTATAGTGTGAATGTAATGATCGAAGGGCAGCTCGAATCTGGCGTTGTGGATAGTTTGTGTATAAATACGGTATTATTCTTGAATAAAACTTATCCACATTCTATGCACAGGTTTAGACTGAGTTTTCCCGCGTTTTACGCACACAAATAAAAGCGCTAACTCGTTGTTCGCGATAGCATTTATAGACT
>CAYGNS010000272.1:0-4355 GCA_964351295.1 uncultured Gammaproteobacteria bacterium | reverse complement strand
CGCGGACGCTTAGGCGTACGAGTGCAAGACCTCACCCCCGACTTAGCCGATGCGTTTGGTATACAAACTCGGCGCGGGGCCGTGATTACCCGTGTTAATGAGGACTCGATGGCCGCCGAGGCAGGGTTGCGTTCAGGCGATGTGGTGGTTAAGGCCAATGGTCGAGAGATCACCAAAGGCGCTGAGTTAAATAATGTTATTGGCTTGCTGCCCATTGGTGATGAGTTGCGCTTAGACATTGTGCGCGACGGCCAGGTGCAAACGGTAACCACCACGGTTAAAAATATAACGGAAGACGCGTCGGTGGGAGCATCGATGAATGCGCGCTTAGCGGGTGCCACTTTTAGTGAATTGGGTGAGCGCCAAGTCGAAGCGCCCAACGAAGGTGGCATCTTAGTCGCTAACGTTGAACCAGATAGCCCCGCGTGGGCAGCGGGTTTAAGGCCCAACGATATCATTGTCTCGGCCAATCGACGTGCTATAGCAGACCTTGACACCTTCCGCCGCGCTGTGTCGCAGCAAACTGTGCTGCGGTTGTACATTATTCGGGGAAGCGGAGCGTTGTTTTTGCTCTTGCAGTAGTGATACAGGAAATAGAAAGCGAATAGCTCGGAGAAATGCCTGCAGCGACTCGGAGTTTGGAACGAGTCTGTATATAATCACGCTTTCTGAAGCTATTGAGGCTGCCTACCGTGTCTGACTTTATTATTGCCCCCTCTATTTTATCTGCCGACTTCGCACAATTAGGCAAAGAGGTCGAAGACGTGCTGGCAGCTGGTGCTGACTGGGTGCATTTTGATGTGATGGACAATCATTATGTTCCCAACTTAACCATCGGTCCGATGGTGTGTGAAGCTTTGCGTGCACATGGAATTACCGCGCCAATCGACGTGCATCTGATGGTGGAGCCAGTTGATCAAATCATTCCAGAGTTCGCCAAAGCGGGCGCCACGTCCATCACGTTTCATCCTGAAGCGAGCAAACATGTGGATCGATCTTTGCAGCTGATTCGTGACTTGGGTTGTAAAGCGGGCCTCGTGTTTAACCCCGCCACGCCTCTGCACGTGCTCGACTGGGCGATGGATAAACTGGATATTATTTTGTTGATGTCCGTTAATCCTGGCTTTGGTGGTCAGTCGTTCATTCCACACGTAAAGCAAAAAATTGCCGCGGTACGCGAGCGCATTGATGCCAGTGGTTACCCCATCAGACTTGAGGTCGATGGTGGGGTTAAAGCGGATAATATTGGTGAACTGGCTGCGCTGGGTGCGGATACCTTTGTAGCGGGTTCAGCCATTTTTAATGCGGATGATTACGGGCAAGTTATTCAAACAATGCGCGCCAATATGGCGGCGGCGGTGGCTAATCCTTAAGCTAGTGTGAGCTGCAACAGAATACTTGACCTGTCGCTTATCATTGTAGATGATTGCCCCAATTAGCCTAACTCAATCTAGAAAACGCGCTCCTTTACGCATGCGAAATTACTTAACTGAATCAATTTGGGAACGTTGGCGACGCTGGCAACACTCGTGAGCTAGCGAGCGTTGAACGGCGTTCGCTGGGTAGCGTTTGCTGATTTCCAAAATAGCCATATTGGCATGGAACTCAGCAAGCAATATTGATTTAGTGCTGCAGCCATTGCAGTTTGAAGTGGAGTAAAAATGCCATGCCCCCCAGTAGTTTAGATAACACGCCTGAGTTCAGCGCCGTGTCGCCCCCCAATAATCAGGCCGAGTACTTTACCTTGGCCGAGCAATTGCTTAAGCACGGGTATACCCATTGTCCTGTGATACAAGAGACGCTGGCTGATCTCGATACGCCGGTAAGTACGTATCTTAAGCTGGCTGACCAACCCTATAGTTATTTGTTTGAGTCGGTGCAAGGCGGCGAGACGTGGGGGCGCTACTCCATAATTGGGTTACCGTGCGACACAGTGCACAGTTATCTCGGCAATGAGCACCGAGTACTGCATAGGGGTGAGCTGCACTCCGCGGAAATGGTGGACGACCCACTTGAACACATTCGCTCGGTGCAAGCTAAGTATCGCGTGCCGGCATTGGCTGATATACCCGAGATGACGGGTGGTTTAGTTGGCTATTTCGGCTACGAAACCGTCGGCCATATTGAACCAAGGCTCAAATTCCCGCAAAAGCCAGATGCCATTGGTGCCCCTGACATTTTGTTGATGGTATCCAGGGACGTGATTGTATTCGACAATCTGTCGGGCCGTATTTTTATGGTTACGCTAGCAGATCTAGCCGACCCTCAGGCTTATACAAAGGCCCGTCAACGCTTAACGCAACTGGTGAGCGAACTTGGGGCAAGTTTTAGTGCCCCACGTGTGCCCCAACAGGCGCAACGGATTACCGAAGGCGACTATGATTTACATTTCGCGCAGGCCGATTTTATGCGGGCGGTGGAAATCTGTCGTGACTATATTCATGCCGGCGACATTATGCAGGTAGTGTTGTCGCAGCGCTTAACGGCCCCCTTTACTGGGCGGGCGATTGATCTTTATAGAGCCTTACGCACGATCAATCCATCACCGTACATGTATTACCTTAACCTTGGCGACTTTGATATTGTTGGCTCATCGCCCGAAATTCTGGTGCGCTTACAGGACGGTAAAGTAAC
Organism: uncultured Gammaproteobacteria bacterium; assembly: GCA_964351295.1. Lineage (GTDB taxonomy): Bacteria > Pseudomonadota > Gammaproteobacteria > Arenicellales > Arenicellaceae > Arenicella. The sequence continues at coordinate 1,721 of CAYGNS010000272.1, read as the reverse complement.
TGTTCGGCCCATCGCAGGAACGCGTAAACGCGGAGCCACCGAGCAACAGGATCAGGCTATGGAAGCTGAGCTCATGAGCGACGCTAAGGAGTTGGCGGAACATGTCATGTTAATTGATCTGGGCCGCAACGATGTGGGGCGAATCGCCGCGACGGGATCGGTTGCATTAACTGAGAAAATGCAGGTAGAGCGCTACTCTCATGTGATGCATATAGTGTCGAATGTCGATGCACAAATTAAGCCAGGCCTGGATGCGATTGATGTTTTGCGCGCGACTTTTCCAGCGGGTACTGTGAGCGGAGCGCCTAAAATTCGCGCAATGGAAATTATTGACGAACTCGAACCGATTAAGCGTGGGATCTACTCAGGCGCGGTTGGTTATATTGGATGGAATGGCAATATGGATACGGCGATTGCGATTCGCACGGCGGTTGTAAAAGACGGCATAATCAATGTGCAGGCGGGAGCTGGAATTGTGGGTGATTCGATCGCTAAAAATGAGTGGAAAGAAACACTCAATAAAGCACGCGCTATGATTAAAGCCGTGGAAATGGCTAATGCGGGCTTAGGCCTTACCACCCATGATGCGGGAGCAGCCTAATGCTAATCATGATCGACAACTATGACTCGTTCACCTACAACCTAGTGCAATATTTAGGGGAGTTAGGTGAAGAGGTAAAAACATTTCGCAATGACGAAATTACTTTGACGCAAATCGAGGCGTTGCAGCCGGACCGCATTATGTTGTCCCCAGGTCCGTGCACGCCCAACGAGGCGGGGATTACGCTTGCGGTTATTAAGCACTTCGCCGGGCAAGTGCCGTTGATGGGAGTGTGTTTGGGTCATCAAAGTATTGGGCAAGCTTTTGGCGGCAATGTGGTGCGTGCCAAAACCATCATGCACGGCAAAACATCGAGCATAGAGCATACCAATGTGGGTGTTTTCGCCAATCTGGAGAATCCGTTCACGGTAACGCGCTATCACTCTCTGGTCGTTGAACGCGAATCGCTGCCGAGTTGTTTGGAAATTACCGCTTGGACTGACGACGGCGAGATTATGGGCTTGCGGCATAGAGAGCTTTGCATTGAGGGTGTGCAATTTCATCCTGAGTCAATCCTCACGGAACACGGCCATGCGCTATTGAAAAATTTTTTGGAATTGAGCTGATATGACTATTCAACAAGCGATTGCAGCGTTGTTAGATAAACAGGATCTGAGTCGCGCTGAAATGCAAGACGTTATGCAACAAATTATGACGGGGCAATGCACCGACGCGCAGATTGGCGGTTGGTTGATTGCAATGAGGATGAAAGGTGAAACCGTTGATGAGTTAACGGCGGCGGCGCAAGTAATGAGCGCGCTAGCCGAAGGCGTTACGGTTGACTCTGCCCATCTGATCGATATTGTGGGCACCGGTGGCGATGCGACGGGCACATTTAATGTGTCAACTGCTGCGTCGTTTGTGGCGGCTGGCGCGGGGGCTACGGTGGCTAAACATGGCAATCGGGCGGTCTCGAGTAGTTCAGGTAGTGCGGATGTGCTGGAACTCGCGGGCGCTAATCTTTCGCTCAAAGCGGATCAAGTGAGCGCGGTGATTAAACGAGCAGGTGTGGGTTTTATGTTTGCGCCAATGCACCACAGCGCGATGCGCCACGCGATTGGCCCGCGCAAAGAAATGGCGGTACGCACTCTGTTTAATGTATTGGGGCCACTCACTAATC
>CAYGNS010000271.1:0-4362 GCA_964351295.1 uncultured Gammaproteobacteria bacterium | reverse complement strand
CTTCGATTAACGAGCCCCAGCCGTTAGATTATTCTTCCATGGATTTTTGGGCTGCGCACCCTAATAAAAAATGTAGTGCGGTGGTAACACCTCAAGGTGAAGTAGCGAATGCAACGCCGCTTGCGGATGTTTTTTTTATTCATCCCACAACCTATTTTGGCCCTGGGGGCTGGAATTCCGATGTGCATAGAAATGGTTTTGACAAGCAGGGGGTAGAGCATTTGCTGGCCACCGCGGCGAGTACTTTTAATGGCTGTTGTGCAATCTATGCGCCACACTATCGACAAGCTCACTTAAATGCATTTATAACTGAGGATCGAGAGCAGGGGACCGCTGCGCTCGATTTTGCTTACCTTGACGTGGCCGATGCGTTTAGTGCCTTTTTAGCGCAACGCGATCAATCAAGACCGTACTTTATTGCGGGACATAGCCAAGGAACTTTGCATGGCGTACGACTCTTGCATCAGAGGGTAGAGAATACGGCACTTGCACAGAATCTTGTGGCCGCATATTTGATTGGGTTTTGGTTGCCACCCGACACCTACACTAAAACCATTCCGTCATTTCCGCTTTGCCAAGCCGCTGACGATACCGCGTGTACCGTTAGTTACGACACTTATGATAATTCCGGACCGGGCCGAGATAATAGCTTTGCTTTGCCGCATTGGTATCCCACCGGTTGGGAATGGCACGCCGACAAACCGGGTTCGTGTCTCAACCCTTTGAGTTGGTCTACTGATCAAGAATACATCGGTGCTGAGGCGAATTTAGGCGGGATTGGCTGGCAGGGCTCTTTTTCGTTATTTAATTTGCTCAGCAATAACAATTCGGGCTTTGTCTATAGTGGCTTGGGGGAGCCCGTAAGCGCGGTGACGTCAGCACGTTGTGGCGAGTTCAATATGCTCTGGGTGGACACGCAGGAAGGCACCGCATTCGATAATCCTGGTAAGGGCGCGGATAAGAGCTTGCACCCTAAGGATTGGAACTTGTTCTATATGAATCTACGGCAAAACATTAATGAGCGACTGCGGAGCTTTCAATCGCAGCCCACGATGTAATACACTGACCAATACGATTTACACCGCTAACTCGGGCACAGCGGCCATTACACTACACTTGAGGAAGTGAGTATGAGTGACAGAAATTATTCACAAATGGAACTACTCGATCGCTTAATGGACACCGCCAAAGCGGTTATTCCAGAGTCGTTAGGGAAGGATGTGCGTGACAATTTACGCGCGGCAGTACAAGAAGTGCTTAGCGATTTAGACGTGGTTACTCGCGAAGAACTTGATGTGCAAAAAGCCGTATTGTCGAAGACTCGCGCAAAAGTTGACGAAATGGAGCAGATTATTGCTGATCTTGAGAAGCGCTTAGACATTCAATAATGGTGCGCTAGCCGGCACAGTCTTTCGTAGTGCATATAAAAAAAGACCGCTCGGATTGAGCGGTCTTTTTTGGTCTGTTCAGGCTACAAGCGGTGTTAATACCGCCCCTACACCTGCGAACTCAATATCGTTTTACAGTGATTTTGAGAACGTCAATACCAAGCGGTCGTCAGCTTCGTCAATACCGTCTAGGTCGTTAGTGCCCCAGAAAGACACATCCCAACCAAGACCTGTCTCACCAAATTCACCCGAAACACCAAGTGAGTAGTAAGAGTAAGTATCGTAGTCACCATAGATGGCACCGACTGAGAATTTTTCAAAGTCGTAGCCGTAGCTGAACTCTACGTTATCGTCAAGTTCGTCGCCGATGAAGTAAGTTAAGCCAAAGCCTGCATAGCTCGCGCCCAGGTAATATTCCGTGGCATTGGCATCGCTAGCACCGTCGCTTCCGTAAAAAGTATATTCAATGATACCGATGTCATAACCGATACCACTTTCTGTCTCTCCCGCGAAACCAAAGTACAAGTCGCCCTCGGTTGATTCTGGGCCACCAAAGTCAACACTCGCGCCCCAGACGCCGGCATAAAAACCCGATTCGTGTTCATAGTCGAAGCCACCTTGGATTGATGGGTCTTCGGCATTTTGTGATACACCACGCCATACGTAGTCCGATTGAATTGCAACGTTACCGCTAATTTCTGCTTGTGCAGTTGGTGCCAATAAAGCAGATGCTAAAGCGGCAGCGGATAGTACTTTTAAAGATTGTTTCATAAAGACCTCTCTTAATGTCGATATATGAGTTAACTGTTGTCTTAAGACACGAGTCTTCAAGCAAAGAGCGTGCCAACTTTTCATTTATTCAAGAAAAGCCAGATTAGTGACGCTTGTGTGCCTTTCTTGGCGCGCTTACTCAGAGCGGCGCGAAGAATGCACATAATTGGTGCGTAATGCAATCTCGAATGCACTGTTATTGAGCAAAAATTAGTCAATTGCCTCGAGACATACGCTTGTTAGCAATAATCGACTGGCTATAGCGCTGACAGCGCGAGTCTAAAAGTTGGCACGCTAATTGCTTGAGGTTTACCAGCAGCAGAACGTTCTGCTCACGAAGGGTCACGTCGAAACGCACAACCCTTTGATCACAACACAATTATTTTTAACTAACAAAAAGGTGGAATGCGATGAAGTTGATCACAGCAATCATTAAGCCATTCAAAATTGACGACGTTCGTGATGCTCTTGCCGCAATCGGCATTCAGGGTATGACCGTAACGGAGGTAAAAGGTTTTGGCCGGCAAAAAGGACACACTGAGCTCTATCGAGGCGCTGAATACAATGTGGACTTTATGCCTAAAATCAAGATCGAGGTGGCTGTATCAGATTCGATACTCGATCAAACAATCGAAGTAATTACCGAGTCAGCCAATAACGGCAAAGTAGGCGACGGCAAGATTTTCGTAACTGAACTCACTCAAGTTATCCGTATCCGTACGGGTGAGACTGGGGAAGAGGCGATCTAGTTTTTAGTGCCAAACCCTCAGCTTCTCACACCAAACAAATTTACAGAATTTACTCAAACATTAGAGAGACAACATCATGGAAAATGAAATCCTAGCACTGTCGAACTCAATCGCAGAATCGGCTGGCGGTATCACAGAGCTCCAGTATGCCCTTGATACCTTTTACTTTTTAATTTGCGGTGCCCTCGTTATGTGGATGGCGGCCGGCTTTGCCATGCTCGAGGCTGGCTTAGTACGTGCTAAAAACACCACCGAAATCCTTACTAAAAACGTGGCCCTCTACGCGGTGGCTTGCACCATGTACATGGTGTGCGGATACAGCATTATGTACGGTGGCGGTGACTTAACCTGGTTTTTAAGCGGTATTACCGGTGATGGCGTTGCAGGTGCCGAAGAGGCCGCTACTTATGCGCCCTCCGCAGACTTCTTCTTTCAAGTAGTGTTCGTTGCAACCGCGATGTCGATCGTATCGGGTGCGGTAGCGGAACGCATGAAGTTATGGGCATTCCTAGTGTTCGCTGTCGTAATGACGGGCGTCATCTATCCAATGGAAGGTTCATGGACATGGGGCTCACAGCCTGTTTTTGGCCTCTATACCCTAAGCGAGTTAGGCTTCTCTGACTTCGCCGGTTCTGGCATCGTTCACATGGCGGGTGCCGCCGCCGCGTTAGCTGGCGTGCTGCTCTTAGGTGCACGTAAAGGTAAATATGGCGCAGATGGAAAAGCGCGCGCAATTCCGGGTGCTAATTTGCCGTTGGCTACTTTAGGTACGTTTATCCTGTGGTTGGGTTGGTTCGGTTTTAACGGTGGCTCAGTACTTGCAACGGCTTCTGTAGAATCAGCTAACAGTGTAGCGGTGGTCTTTATGAACACCAATGCTGCGGCTGCAGGTGGCTTGATTGCCGCGCTGATCGTTGCTCGATTGCTATTTGGTAAAGCTGATCTGACTATGGCGCTGAATGGCGCGCTAGCGGGTTTGGTTGCGATTACGGCCGAGCCATCAACACCTACGCCTTTGCTTGCTACCGCTTTTGGCGCGGCGGGTGGGGTGTTAGTAATCCTCTCAATTCTGTTGCTTGATAAATTGAAAATCGATGACCCAGTTGGCGCGATTTCAGTGCATGGCACGGTCGGCTTGCTTGGCTTGCTATTGGTTCCGCTGACTAATGACGGTTCATCTTTTTCAGGTCAATTGATCGGCGCAGCGACCATTTTCGGATGGGTATTTGTCACGAGCTTCGCCACTTGGTTTGCAATTAAAGTGATTATGGGCATTCGTGTCTCAGACGAAGAAGAGACCAATGGAGTGGATATGTCGGAATGCGGCATGGAAGCCTACCCAGAGTTTGTTAACTAAAGTCCTCCTCCTGGAACATTAGTTTAAGGGCGGCAGAAATGCCGCCCTTTTTTTGCCTACAGGATGTAGGTACATCGCGGTCGCATGGATGCGAGAG
>CAYGNS010000270.1:0-4370 GCA_964351295.1 uncultured Gammaproteobacteria bacterium | reverse complement strand
ATATAACCTGGTATCGCGCTGGCCCGCCAGCGGGGTCATGCGTCGGATCATCTTGCAGCGTAAACTCCGTCGCCAACTGCGCTTGAATCGTCGCACTGGTGAGGTTGGTCGCTAACCGAGCGTGGCTAGTGATTTCGCCAAGCGGCATCTCTTCTATAAAGCTAATATCTAACCCTTCGCTAACAGCAAAGCGCGTTAAGTTGAGCACCTCATGGTCATTAACGCCTTTTAAGACCACGACATTTAACTTAATACGCGCGAAACCAGCCTTTTGCGCTGCGGATATCCCTCGCAACACATCCTGCAAATCACCAAATCTTGTCATCGCCTTGAAGCGCACAGAATCCAGTGTATCGAGACTAATATTTACACGACTCATGCCGGCCGCTTTGAGTTCCTCGGCGTATTGATCTAACAACACGCCATTGGTCGTCATAACCAGCTCGCGCAAACCATCGAGCGCACCCAAATTGCGCGCTAAGGTAGCGATTCCCTTGCGCACCAACGGTTCGCCACCCGTTAAGCGAATTTTTTCAACGCCAAGGGCCACAAACGTTTTTGCGACTAAGGTGAGTTCTTCTAGCGATAGCACTTTGGCTTTGGGCAAAAACACCATATCCTCGGCCATACAATAAGTGCAGCGCAAATTGCATCGATCCGTTACGGACATTCGCAGGTAGCGTATCTGACGCCCAAACTGATCCAGCAACGGAGTGGTCGGCGTTGATCCTGTTAATTGCTCTTGCATAAACTCGCCTACCAAATACTGCTGTTGCGCATAGGCAGAAACTCTACCAAATCGCCGCTACAAATAGCGTGATCGGGCGCTTGGCGAACTAAGCCATCCGCCCAAGCGATGGACGATAGTACGCCACTACTTGCATTGCCAAAAGGCTCTAACGCGTACTCGCCACTCGCCAACGGCACCTTACGCACGCGGATATATTCCTCGCGAGAAACCGCCGCTTTGGCGAAATGAGCCCGCATCGCAAGCGGCTTTAGCGGTGCAATGTGGGCGCCTTGTAAGGCGCGAATTAACGGCACGCCCAATAATTGAAAAACCACAAATGACGACACGGGGTTGCCAGGTAGGCCCAAAAACGCACAATTGTCCACTCGACCTAACGCGACGGGTTTTCCAGGCTTCATAGGTACTTTCCAAAATTGCAGTTCGCCCAGTTCGGTCACTGCTGGGCGTATGTGGTCTTCTTCACCCACCGACACACCACCGCTTGAAATAATCAAATCGGCGCATTGTGCCGCATCGCGTAGCGCCGTTTTGGTCGCGGCAAGCGTATCGTTGACCAAGCCTAAGTCCACAACTTCGGCCCCCAACTGCTCGCACATAAGCTGCAGCAGAATACGGTTGGAATTATAGATTTGCCCCGTGCGCAGCGGCTTACCCGGTTCCACGAGCTCGTCTCCCGTGGAAAATATCGCAATCTTTAAACGCGCTTTTACCGCTACCGAAGCTTGGCCTAACGAGCCAATGAGCGATAAATCGATGGGCGATAGCACTTGACCCGCAGCAATCACTTGAGCGCCGCGCTGAATGTCTTGTCCGCGCGGACGAATATTGTCGCCAAGTTTGGGGCTATTTTGAATCTGTACGGTGACCGTGTCGGTCGCAGGATCGTGTTGAAATTGGCAGTTTTCCTGCATTACCACGCAGTCAGCCCCCGCTGGAATTACGCCGCCCGTGAAAATTCGTGCCGCAGTACCTCGCTGCAATGGTGCTGGGTCATGACCAGCAGGCACTCGTTGACTAATCAGCAATCGAGTGCCTGGCTGCGCAAAGTCCGCACTATTAATAGCGATCCCGTCCATGGCACTATTGTCTTGCGGAGGAATGTCGATGTTAGCGCTTATCGCGAGCGCAGCCACCCGGCCACAGGCTTGCGTAAGGGTTACCGTCTCTACTGTGCCCGTGACTGCGGCGCTGGGATACGCCATCAGCACCGCTTGCGCTTGAGCGACCGATTCAAATTGCGTTGGGGCGGACACAGTCATCTCCATAACCCGAGCTAGCGAGCCTTCTCCAAATACGCTTGCTTGGCGTTAGTGTGCGACACAAAGTTACACGGCGTATGGCGAGCGTCCAACTGCTCCCGCAGAATACCGTCCCAAGCGGTACGGCAGGCTCCGGTAGAACCCGGCAAGCAAAACACGACGGTTTTATTGGCAATACCGGCGAAGGCACGCGATTGCACAGTAGACGTGCCGATATCCGCAAGCGACAAATACCGAAACAATTCGCCAAACCCCTCGATCTGTTTATCGAATAGTGGTCGCAACGCTTCTGGCGTACTATCTCGCCCCGTAAAACCTGTACCGCCCGTGCTAATCACGCAATGCACTGTGGGATCCGCAATCCAATGCGACACTGCCGCGCGCATCAAGTAAACATCATCAAGCACAATCTTACGGTCGACCACATGATGGCCGAGTGCGATTAATTGCTCGTACAGGTAAGCGCCCGAAGTGTCCGTCTCGCGGGTGCGCGAATCCGACACCGTGAGCACGGCCACATTGAGCGGCACAAACTGTATTTCATTGCTCGACATGCAGATAATCCTCTTGCGCCACCCATCGGGGTAAGCACCTGTTTATATTCGGTTTTATCACAATTCACTTTCCCAGCGCTGCACAGCACGCGCATCGCGCTCTTTTACACCCAACCAATGGCCGCCATCCTTGCCCACTTCTTTCTTCCAAATGGTGGCGGTGGTCTTTAGATAGTCCATAACATACTCTGCTGCCTGAAACGTTTCGGCGCGGTGCGCCCCCGCTACAATCACGAGTACAATTTGCTCACCGGCCGTTAACGTCCCAACCCGGTGCACAATTCGCACCCCCTCCACCCCAAACTGAGCGATTGCCTTCGTCACCGTTTCAGCACAAAGGCGTTCAGTCATCTGCGGATAATGTTCAAGTTCTAAATACTGGAATTCTTCGGCTGTGGATGCCAAGAGCTCTTCTGGATTCGCGCGCGAGTCGCCCACCATGTCGCGCCCCAGCCCCACAAACGCCACAACCGCACCCGCCTGCGGGTATTGCGCTCGCAGTTGGGCGTATTCCGCGGTCACATCAAAGTCCGCAGTTTGTACGACCACGCTCATCAGCCACCAGATACGGGAGGTAAAAACGCCACTTCATCCCCAGCGCCCACTAGGGTATTCCAGTCGGCACGCTTCTTGTTAACCGCCACTAAGACCGTGCCATCGAACAAATCAGCATGCAAGGCGGCAGGCAGTTCCGCCGCAACTTGCCGCGCCAGCGCGTCTACCGTCAGTTGGGTTGCAGGGGCCTTAACAAGGTGCTCGCGGCCACCTGCGGTCTCGCCAAGCTGCGCAAAAAACAAGACAGTGATCATTGTTCCTCTACTCCGTTTGTGTCATTCGGATGCCGTGACCAGCCTCCCGACTTACCACCGGTTTTATCGAGCAAGCGCACGTGATCAATGCTAAAGCCCTTGTCAATGGCCTTGCACATATCATAGATAGTCAAGGCTGCGATGGACACCGCCGTCAAGGCTTCCATTTCCACCCCCGTTTTACCGGTTGTGATGCACTGCGCCTCAACCCGCAGTCCACACGCGCCTGAGTGCCTAAATTCTTCGATGTCGATGGTGACTTTATCGAGCGGCAAAGCGTGACAGAGAGGAATCAAATCGGAACAGCGCTTAGCGCCTTGAATACCTGCAATACGCGCCGTGGCCAGTAGATCGCCTTTACCCATCGCGTTGTGCGTAATGCGCTCAAGCACATCGGCATTGAGCACCACAAACGCTTCGGCTCGCGCCGTACGCCGCATATCGACCTTACCCGAAACATCCACCATGTGGGCCTGGCCCTGGGCGTCGAGATGTGTAAATTCATTCATTGGATTAATGCCAACGCTTACCGCAACATTGGAGGATTAACTAATATGCTCAAGATTATAACAGTAGCCGCATTTGGGTATTAGTGCAGTTGCGCCTGCGTTTGCTCACAATCCGTGCAAAGCGGTCAAATTAAGACCATGTAGCGAACTCTGAAGTAATAACGCATTAGTGCAAGGGTAAGTAACGAGTTAACAACCCCATGCCGCGTCAATTGATATAATCAATGGTGTTGAACTTAGTGCAACTTATTCTGGAAATAATTGCCCGAATTTATTTACAAATTCGGCATTCGACACTACGCTTCGCGCCGAACCTAAAAATCATCTAACAACTTTCATAAAAAAACTCAAAATTATGGCTGCTAATATCCGCGAAGAAGAAGTCTTGAGCGTACATCACTGGAACGATACCTTGTTTAGCTTCACCACCACACGCGACCCAGGGTTTCGCTTTGAAAATGGCCAATTCATTATGATTGGGCTCATGG
>CAYGNS010000269.1:0-4382 GCA_964351295.1 uncultured Gammaproteobacteria bacterium | reverse complement strand
GCATCAATCCCTTCTACGTCGAAAGTAGGGTCTGCTTCGGCATAACCTAGCTCTTGTGCTTCGTTTAGCGCCTCGGCAAAACTGCGGTTTTTATCCTTCATCTGGGTGAGAATAAAATTACCCGTGCCATTGATGATGCCCGCGACCATCTGTATTTGATTGGCGGCTAAGCCTTCACGGATCGCTTTGATAATGGGGATGCCACCGGCAACCGCGGCTTCAAATTTAATGGGTACATTGGCGGCTTCAGCCGTCTTGAACAATTGCTCGCCGTGTAAGGCGATCAGTGCTTTATTGGCCGTTACCACCGGCTTTCCCAATTCAATCGCGCGCTCGACCACTTGCTTAGCCAAGCCATCACCACCCATTAGCTCAACCACCACGTCAACTTGCTCGCTGGCGACTAAGTCGAGAGGGTTTGACACCATCACAATATGTGATAAGTCGCATGCTCGCGGCTTAGACAGGTCGCGTGCACTGGCACAGGTGACCACAATATCCAGCCCGCGACGTTGTTGCCAATCCTCATGGTGGCGGGCGAGCACATTAATCACGCCCGTGCCCACGGTTCCAAGACCAACAATACCTAATCGTAACCGTTGCATTGTTAGGCGCCTCGCGGTGTGGTTGGAGCAACTTGCACACCGTGCTTTTTAAACATGGTTTTAATGTTGCGCACGGCCTGCCGGATGCGCTGCTCATTTTCGATTAAACCAAATCGCACATAATCGTCACCGTAGTCACCAAAACCAACACCGGGTGATACGGCTACCTTTGCTTCTTTGAGCAAGAGTTTGGAAAACTCCATCGACCCCATTTCTTTAAAGGCAGACGGAATTTCAGCCCATACAAACATGGTGGCCTTAGGTCGGTCCACTGGCCAACCCGCCGCTTCTAACCCATCACATAACACGTCGCGACGCAGTTGATACATATCACGAATGTCGGCCACCCACTCTTTTGCTTCAGGCGCCTCAAGTGCATAAATTGAAGCGATCTGAATGGGCGCGAACATCCCGTAATCTAGGTATGACTTCATCTTGGCTAAGGCCGCTATAAGCGTTTTATTACCGACCATAAATCCCACACGCCAGCCTGGCATATTGTAGCTTTTAGACAAACTGAATGACTCGACCGCCACATCCCGCGCTCCCGCAACCTGCATAATAGAGGGCGCTTTATAACCATCAAACACAATGTCCGCGTAGGCCAAGTCTTGCACCACCCAAAAACCATGCTCTACAGCCATATCGATGACTTTCTCGAAGAATTCTAATTCCACGCACTGGGCCGTTGGATTGCCAGGAAAATTCAGCACGAGCATTTTGGGTTTGGGAAACATGTTTTTAACCGCAGCTTCCAGTTCCGCAAAAAAATCAATGCCTGGGCCCATCGGCACATGGCGGATATCCGCCCCCGCAATAATAAAACCATAAGGATGTATGGGATAAGCGGGGTTGGGTACTAGCACCGAATCACCGGTATCGACTGTCGCCATGGCTAGATGCGCAAGGCCTTCTTTAGAACCAATCGTAACAATGGCTTCGGTTTCAGGGTCGAGGTCAACATTGTAACGCTCACCATACCAATTGCAGATTGCGCGTCTTAACCGCGGGATACCGCGCGATAAAGAGTAACGGTGGGTGTTGCCCCGTTGTGCGGCTTCACATAATTTATCGACAATGGGTTGCGGCGTTGGCTGGTCGGGATTGCCCATGCCAAAATCGATGATATCTTCGCCGCGCGCTCGGGCTGCGGCTTTAAGTTCACCGACGATATTAAAAACGTAATGGGGAAGCCGACTTATTCTCGGAAACTGCTCGATGGCCACAATGCGGATCTCTGGTTAGTTAAAATTGCTCAAAATATAGGCGCGAACGCGCTGAACCGTCGAACTAAAACTCCCTACTGAGCGTTGTTAGACGGCCTGTGATTGTAGTTTGTGTGGTAGCAAAATGTCTAATAAATGGGGCGTTCTATCGAATACTCGTTAACCATGCAACGAATAAATAGCTGGCCGGGCGCCTTGTGGCCTACCGAGTACCTCACGAGCCGCGAGTAAGGGCTACTTGGCACATTAGTTGAGCAGCGGCAATGGATCGATCGGATTGCCATCTTTACGAATTTGAAAATGCAGAGCTGTCCTATTCGCTGTATCTCTCCCCGCGATGGCGATTACATCGTTCATCCGCACCGCTTGACCCTCTTTAACCAATATCTCTTGGGTGTGCGCGTAAGCACTCAAGTATCCATTGGCGTGATTCAGAATGAGTAAATTACCATACCCCTTAAGCGCATTGCCGCGATAAACCACCGTGCCATTGGCCGCGGCTTTAATGGGCGCGCGCAACGGCGCGGCAATCACTATGCCTTGGCGTCGTGCGGGTGCCGAGTAGCGTTCCAGCAGTTCACCTTTTAGAGGCCATGCCCAACTAAACTGGGTGGGCGCAACAGCTTGCTTAACAGGAGCTCTAGTGCTTTGAGGTCTCGGCTTACTAACCGTTGCGCCGTGTTCCCTTTGGCTAGAACTTGCAATGACCACATCACTAGCGCACTGCGGCGCAGGGTTGGGTGCCAGTAAAGTTAGCGGTTGGCCGACCTGCAAGCGGCGACTATCGCGAATCGCATTCCAACACATTAAATCCGCCACACTAAGCTGGTGTAAAAAAGCGATGGAGTAAAGGGTGTCGTTCGCTTGTACGGTATGCGCCGGACCTCGCCGTTCGGCACCGATGGCGTTGTCCCGACGCTCATATTCATTGCCACGCTGAATGAGCACTGGCGCCGATGCCACCGTGACTCGCTCTTCGACCACAATATTCTGTGGCCGACTGCACGCTCCTAGCGTGATGCACCGCACTAAGGCGAGCACTAAGTTAGTTGACCGAAATGCAAGTTTAGAATGATTAAGAAACATACTTAATCCAAATTTAGCGCCGAGCATCCTTGTGCGGAAGTGGCGCTCTTAACGAATTAAAAGACTGTGAATCCATGCACAAGGCTCACGGCGGCAATCAAGCACCCACGCTGTTGTACACAACCACTGCGCCAACAATGAGCAACAAACTGATCCAGCCAATCAACTCAACTCGTTGGTGCAACGTTGCTTCAAGTCTATCGCCGCCGAGCTTTATCAGGCCCGCCACCAAAAAAAATCGTGCGCCACGACTGATTAGCGACATCAACATAAACGGGATTACCGCGATGCCAATAACGCCGGAAGCAATCGTGAAAATTTTATAGGGGACAGGCGTAAACCCAGCAATCAGAACAATCACCATCCCGTACTCCACATATTGAGCCTGGGCTTTGGCAAACGCTGCATGCGCATCGAAATAGTCCAGCAGCGGTGCACCGTATAGATCAAAAAAATACGCGCCAATAATATAACCAAACAAGCCACCCAACACCGACATGACGGTGGTGATCCCCGCAAGCCGCCACGCATGGTGCGGCTGAGCAAGCACCATTGGCGCCAGCATGATATCCACGGGAATGGGGAAAAAAGAGGATTCGGCAAAGCTAACCCCAGCCAAATAGCGCTCGCCGTGACGGTGACGCGACCACTTTAAAATGGCACTATAAATGGGTTCGAATAAGCGCATAAAGTATCACCAAGGATGCTAATAAAGACCACTCAAGCGTGGCACGAATCTTACCGCTTGCAAATCCTGCGAAACGATTTTCCCGTCAACTTTGTCCACTACGATCAACCACTGCGCGTTGTCGCGGCTCACTGGCATAATAAGTCTTCCCCCATCAGCTAACTGTTCGATTAACTCAGAAGGAACATCATCCGAAACGGCCGCCGCTAAAATGCCATCGTAAGGTGCTTGTTCAGCCGCGCCAACGAAGCCATCGCCATGACGAAATTTAACGTTGCGCACTCCTAAGTCGTACAGCAGATTACGCGCCTGGCGATGCAATTTTAGAATGCATTCAACCGACAGAACAGAAGTAACGAGTTTACTCAGGATGGCCGTTTGATAGCCGCAGCCTGTACCGATTTCTAAGACATTCGAACGCGGTCGATTTAACAAGGTTTGCGTCATTAAGGCGACGGTAAAGGGTTGCGAAATGGTTTGGCCATGGCCAATCGGCAGTGCCGTGTTTTCGTAGGCACGACTCGACAAAGCCTCATCGACAAACAAGTGACGCGGCAACTTAGACATCACATGCAATACTGACAGGTCTTTGATGCCAAGGTCTTGCAACTCCTCGATCATGCGCAACCGAGTGCGCTCTGAAGTCATACCAATTCCCTGGTGTTTTGCTGGATTCAGGGAGTCGTTAAACATTTGGAATAAGCAGATTTGAGGTGCTAATTGCCCAAACAAATTAAGGCGCGACTAAGCAAGAAAAGGCGCAACTTAACACGGTAC